>JAABPS010000222.1 GCA_011391835.1 Desulfobacteraceae bacterium | reverse complement strand
ATTGATTATCTGTTCAGAAGGTTTGTGTTAGAATGAAAAATGATAATGACCAACATTAAGGAGTAATCCCTGACAAGTCAATGGATAATGAAATTGGACTGTCTGAACGTGGGCCCATGCAGCCAGGGAAACCATTTTTCACATTTCGTCGAATGGGTGCCGGGAATCAGGTACATGCTTGACAAAACTTCTTGATAATACTATCAAAATGTTAATGAACCATTATCCCGGATATACAAACCGTGTGGCATGAGGGATAATTTAAAAGTATTAAAGCCGGCAACATGATGCAGGGAGGGGAAATGAAAAAAAGAAGTGACCTTATGACAAAAGGCCCTGAAAGGGCCCCTCACCGTTCTCTTTTAAAAGCGGATGGTTTTACAGATAATGAACTGGGAAAACCGATTATCGGAATTGCCAACTCATTTAATGAAATAATTCCCGGGCATATCCATTTAGATAAACTGGCACAATCCGTAAAGGCAGGCATCTATGCTGCGGGCGGGACTCCAGTTGAATTCAACACCATAGGCGTGTGCGACGGAATTGCCATGAATCACGAGGGGATGAAATACTCCCTTCCCAGCCGTGAATTGATTGCAGATTCCATCGAAATTATGGCCATGTCCCATCCTTTTGACGGGCTTGTTCTGATGGCATCCTGTGATAAGATTGTTCCAGGCATGCTCATTGCAGCGGCGCGGCTGAATATTCCTTCTATATTTTTATCCGGTGGCCCAATGCTGCCGGGAAGAATCGCAGGTAAAGAACTTGGCTTAGACAAGATTTTTGAAGCAGTTGGCCGGGTGAAGAGCGGGGTGATGACTGAAGAAGAACTTCGCGGATATGAATGCGATGTTTGCCCAGGGGCCGGCTCCTGTGCGGGCATGTTTACAGCCAACACCATGTGTAATTTAAGCGAGGCATTGGGAATGGCATTGCCGATGAATGGCAGTATCCCTGCTGTTTATGCGGAAAGGGTGTGGCTTGCAAAGGAGACAGGACGGTGTGCGGTGCAATTGGTAGAAAAAAATATTAAACCCAGGGATATTATGACCACAGATGCCTTTGATAACGCCATTGCCGTTGACATGGCGTTAGGCGGCTCCACCAATTCAGCGCTTCATATTCCAGCCATTGCCTATTATACGGATGTTGATATAACGCTTGACGATTTTGATCGGATGGCACAAAAGGTTCCGCATCTGACCTCCATTGCGCCTGCAGGGCCTCATCATGTGTTGGATTTGTATTATGCGGGCGGTGTTCCGGCCATTATGGCGGAGTTGAGAAAAAAGAAGCTTATAAATACGAAGCCCATGACTGTTTACGGGAAGCCGCTGGGTAAAATGCTGGATGAGATCAAGGCTGAGATTAAGGATACTTCCGTCATTCGACCCATTGATCGTCCAGTTCATCAAGCCGGCAGCCTGGCAGTGCTCAAAGGAAATATAGCGCCTGGCGGGGCGATTGTGAAGCGGGCGGCAGTTGCTGAGGAGATGCTCAGGCATTCGGGCCCTGCCCGGGTATTTAACTCCGAAGAAGAAGCATTTCAGGCAATCATTGATCGAAATATTCATGAAGGAGATGTTCTGGTGATCCGATATGAAGGGCCTAAAGGCGGACCCGGCATGCGGGAAATGCTGTCTCCAACATCAGCGCTGGCAGGGATGGGGATGGACCGGTCTGTGGCGCTCATTACGGACGGACGGTTTTCCGGGGCTACCCGGGGTTCGGCCATTGGGCATGTATCGCCTGAGGCAGCAGCCAAAGGGCCTATTGCCATTATTGAGGAAGGTGATATTATTGAAATTGATATTCCCAATAAGAAATTGAATCTGAAAATCACGGAAAAGGAAATTCAGAGGCGGCTATCAACGCTTCCTGAATTCAAGCCAAAAGTCAAGACAGGCTATCTGGCACGATACGCATCCATGGTTTCCAGCGCAGATAAAGGGGCGGTGTTTCCTAAATAAAAATGATAATTTTTTACGTGATTGTAATAGAGAGAGATTAAATTATGAAAATAACAGGCGCACAAATTTTGATGAAGGTTCTCAAGGAAGAAGGGGTTGATATCATATTTGGCTATCCTGGCGGTGCACTGATTGATATTCATGACGAACTTGCTAAAACGGATATTACCCATGTGATTGTTCGCCATGAGCAGGGAGCAGTGCATGCTGCTGATGGATACGCAAGAGCAGGCGGCAAGGTCGGAACGTGCCTTGTGACATCGGGCCCAGGAGCGACGAACACGGTTACAGGAATCGCGTCCGCATTTATGGACTCCATACCGATTGTTGTGTTCACCGGCCAGGTTCCATCTCACCTGATCGGAAACGATGCGTTTCAGGAAGTAGATATCGTTGGCATTACAAGACCCTGCACAAAACATAATTACCTTGTGAAGAGTACAGATGACCTTGCCCGAGTTGTCCGAGAAGCGTATTATCTCGCAAGATCAGGACGTCCGGGACCGATTCTGGTGGATATTCCCAAGGATGTTATAAAGAATAAAGCTACGTATAATCCGCCAAAGGAAATCAAACTGAAATCGTACAACCCGACCTATATCCCAAATAAAAGGCAGCTTTTTAAAGTGGTTAAGCTTATTACTGAAGCACAAAAGCCGCTGATATTTGCCGGAGGAGGGATTATTCTTTCAAAAGCTTCAGAAGAACTTACTGAATTTGCGAGGAGCATACAGAGCCCTGTGACAACGTCATTAATGGGGCTTGGCGCATTTCCGGCGACAGATTCCCTTTGGCTGGGCATGATTGGCATGCATGGAACATACCGCGCCAATATGTGTACCGGAGAATGCGACCTGATGATAAGTATTGGTGTGCGGTTTGATGATCGTGTTACCGGAAGAACCGATGCGTTTGCTTCTCAGGCTAAAATTGTGCATATCGATATTGATCCAACATCAATCCAGAAAAATATACCTGTTACTATTCCTATTGTGGGGGATTGCAAGATTACGTTGAAGCAGTTAAACAACTTGTTGAAAGATGAGCCTCTTGGGAATCTAAAAGAAAAGAGAAAAAAATGGTTCGACCAGATTCAGAAATGGAAAGATACCAAACCACTGGCATATGAACAGAAAGACATTATCAAGCCGCAATATGTTATTGAAAAACTCTATGAAGTAACAAAAGGGAAAGCCATTGTAACAACCGAAGTAGGGCAGAACCAGATGTGGGCAGCCCAGTATTATCACTTTGACAGGCCCGGACATTTTATCACATCCGGGGGGCTTGGATGTATGGGGTTTGGGCTTCCGGCTGCAATCGGCGCGCAAATGGCCCGTCCGGATAAGGTGGTGGTAGATATTGCCGGGGATGGAAGCATTCAGATGAACATTCAGGAACTTGCAACAGCTGTTCAATATAAGCTCCCTGTCAAGGTCGTTATTCTGAATAATGGCTATCTGGGTATGGTAAGGCAATGGCAGGAGTTGTTCTGTGAAAAACGATATGCGTTTACACGGATGGATCATGCGCCGGATTTTGTGAAATTAGCTGAAGCGTATGGAGCGGTCGGGTTGAGGGCTGAGAAACCGGATGATGTCGAAAAAGTTTTAAAACAGGGC
>JAABPS010000221.1 GCA_011391835.1 Desulfobacteraceae bacterium | reverse complement strand
GTATATCCCATGGTTCCCGCAGGCGCACCTATTACGGAAATGCTGTTATAGGAGAAGCGGGGGTTGCTACGTCACTTTTGATGTAGATATTTAGTGAAGAATGAAGAACCGGCTCCTATACTTCTTAATCGAATTAACGCACAATGCAAGATGTGACACCATAAAGCTATCGGAACAGCATCAACATGAGCTAAGAGCAGACCCTTCCTGCTGGAAGAAGATAAAAAGGAACCTGAACAAAAGACCAACTCTCCCCTTGTGCTGGATTTGAACAACAACGGGACGTTGTCCGTCACAGAATATGACTCCCCTGCTTACTTCGATCTGGACGGCGACGGATTTAAAGAAAAGACCGGATGGATTGAAGCAGAAGACGGTTTGCTGACGCTTGATAAAGATGCAAATGGAACCATTGATACCGGAAACGAACTGTTCGGCAATTATACCAAAGATAAAAACGGCAACTACTTTGACAATGGGTTTATCTTTTATAGAAAAGCTGCATAGATTTATTTTTATAAATTAGATCTGGAGATGATCTTTATGAAAGGGAAAAATCGAAAGCATGGATTATATCTGTTCTTTATTGTTTATTTGTTCCCTGTTTTTTTTACGGTAAATTGTGCTCTCGCACAAGGACCAAGTTTTGATTGCGCAAAGGCAAGCACTAGAGTTGAAAAGATGATTTGCGGTAACGAAGAGTTTTCTGAATTAGACAGGGAACTCAATGCATCATATATAAAGGCATTAAAATCTACTGATATTTCTGGTCATGTTAAGAATATACAGCGTAAGTGGGTCGAGAGGCGAGACCTATGCAAGGATTATAATTGTTTGCGAGCAATTTACCAAAGACAAATAAACTTACTGAAGAACTTGCAAAAGGATTTTGATGGCCAAATAAGGATATGTAAAAAAATTAAAAAGGAAATACGGAAAAAAGAAAAAGAAATAGTTGGAGAGAGTGGACTGACTTATATTATTTACGGAATAGATAAGTATAAAGTGGAACCAATACGAAATTCTCTCGGTAACGTTTATAAGGTTGATATTGACGAAGACGGCATTACAGATTTTTTAGAAAAAAGCTGTTCAGCCAGCATATTAACGCCCGCGGATAAGTGCTATTTAGATGTAAAATTATCAACAAAAGAATACGATTTGCTTTGGTGGGGAATGAAATTGGTTCACTACGAAGGGGAATATTATGTAATATTATGGGACGATGATAAAAAGCGAAATGAGCTATATTCAGTTTCAAAGGATAACAAAAATGAAATTATCTTTAATAAAGATATTTTTGAATCAATTAAGTGGAAGCTTTTTCTGTTAAAGTATGATGAAACACATCTTTTATGTGACAACCTATAGGAGACGGCGAGGATGCTTAACTATAATATTATTACACAACAACAATATGAAAATTTGCTGGCAGAAATAATAACTTCCGCTGAAGGGTTTAGGGGCGCGTTTATCAGAATCCAAACGACAATGGTGATTGGGGTCAAACCTTGATATTTGATTTTTGATTGACAAATATGTATCGATCCTATATGGGTTTACTCTATGAGATTGGGAATTTTTTGGGCTAACCTATTCGGCTATTAGCCGGATTGCGAAAATAGCGAGAGGGGATTGCTTCGTCGTCCGCCGAG
>JAABPS010000220.1 GCA_011391835.1 Desulfobacteraceae bacterium | reverse complement strand
CGAAAACGTGGCTGTTAACCGAGGGATGCCTATAGTCGTTTTCTCGAACGTAGCCGAGGCTGAGAAATGGCTGCTTGATAAAATTTAAACACTATGTTGCATGATTTTGATTGAATAGCGGGGAATAAACTGTTTGTGAACACAAAAGGGCTGGCAACTATTTGCCAGCCCTTTGAATTTTTTAGTGGCGTCCCCAAGGGGATTTGAACCCCTGTTGTCGGCGTGAAAGGCCGATGTCCTGGACCGGGCTAGACGATGGGGACACAAGCTTATTCTGGTGGGCCGTGCGCGACTCGAACGCGCGACTCTCTGCTTAAAAGGCAGATACTCTACCGCCTGAGTTAACGGCCCCCAACTTCTTACACAAGAAGCGTTGGTATGTAACTATAAATTTTACCATTGTCAACAAAAATTGAGGCGGAATAGAAATTATTTCGATCAACAGCATAAAACAATAAGGATAATGACGGCACCTGTCTTCAGCCGGGGCAGACACATACACTGCGCGGGCATCTTTTTTCCATGAAACAATTGACATATCCTGAACTATTAACCTTACCTGATAAAACAGTCCCCATACAAAATTTTTTTTATGGTGCCATCATGGAGTTTAAGCAACAGGGCACCGCTTTCATCAATATCAATGGCCGTTCCTTCAGTAGTTTCCCTGCTGGTAACAATGCGTACGTCTCTGCCCAAGGTCATGGTATATTGTTTCCATTGATTCATAATGGCTGGAATAGTTGAGGGAATCAGTGAGTTTTCAAATTCATCTAAAAACAGGGACAGGATTGTTTTGCGCAGCACATTTTTCCCTAATAAACTTTTTAACGATGTCGCATTGGGTTCTTCTGAAGCAGGATCATTATTCACATTTATTCCGATACCGATATTGACAAAAACAATCCTGTCTTCATCTGTTTCCATTTCCGAGAGAAGTCCTGAAATTTTCTTATCATCTACAAAGATATCGTTGGGCCATTTTACCCTGGCATGTAATGCAAAATGATCCTGTAAGATCCTGGCGAGAGAGAGTGATGCGCCGAAGTTTACCGTGTGAGCCATCGAAATTGGCACATCGGGTCTAAGGACAATGGTAAAATAGAGACCTCCCTTTTCTGAAATCCATTTTCGTTTCAAACGGCCACGGCCTTTGGTCTGGCGGTCTGCGATAACTACCGTGAAATGGGGGCAATGATCTTTCGCCATTTTTCTGGCAACATCCATGGTTGAATCGACTTCAGGGAAATAGTGAATGAGCGCCTCTCTCTTTTCAAACTCCCACGGAAAAAGGACATCGGGCGCATTGATCAGACGGTATCCTGCGGGGCTACGGGAAATATCATAACCCGCTTCCTGAAGTTCGTGGATATAATTCTGGACGGAACTCTCTGAAATATCGAACTCCTTGCCGAGCTGTTTTTCAGAAAGAACGGTGTTTTCAGATTTCAGTCGTTTGAGGATACAGCCTTTCATCGCTTATCCATAGTTTGTTTCGCATGAATCATCATACGTTATCGGTAAAAAGGATTTACAGTTTCTCAAGAAGCCGCTGGTGTATATTGTCAAAGCTGCCATTGGACATGATCAAAACAAGATCGCCCGGCAGCGCTTTTTCTGCAACAAAATCAATGACGGACTCCGTGTCAGGAAAATAATGGGCATCCTTGCCAAGACCTTTCATATCATCAACCAGTTTTTCGGAAGAGAAACGGATGTCCGCGGGAATTTTTTCAAGAAGGGGCGGCTTGCGGATACAGATAAGGTCTGCCTGGTCAAATGCATGCGGATAAATATCCTGAAAGATATTTCGCATGCTTGAATTGGTACGGGGTTCAAATACCGCAATCAGGCGGCCGTGTGTACAGAATGGCTTCATGGCCCGAATCGTCTCTCTGACCGCAGTGGGATGATGCGCAAAATCGTCTATGACCGTGATATTTCTTTTTATTCCGCGTATCTCCTGGCGCCGTTTAACGCCAAGGTATTTTTCAAGAGCATGGGCAATTGTTTTCCGGTTGATGGTCAGTTGATCGGCGATAGCAATGGCTGCCAGCGTGTTCAGCAGGTTGTGTTCTCCGGCAAGCGGTGTTTTAAATGAGCCAAAGAGGTTTCCGTTTCTGTGCACATCAAAATAGATAAATGGAGGGGAGATGGAAAAATCAGGGATACGCCATGTTGAGCCAATCGCTCTGCCATATTTTGCCACCTTACATGGTACACCCTTTATCAGCTCATTAATGTTGGGATCTGCATCAAAGGCAAACAGGGTACTTTGTTCCGGAATAGCTGAAATAAAAGCGCTGAATGCCCTCTTGACGTGGGCAATATCTTCATAGATGTCTGCATGATCAAACTCGATGCTTGTAACCACGGCCAGTTCGGGCGTGTAATGCATGAATTTGGGCCCTTTGTCAAAGAAGGCAGTATCATATTCATCTCCTTCGATAACGATATAGTCACCCTTTCCCAGATGATAATTGGAATCAAAGTTTTTTAAAATACCGCCGATAAAGAAGGTCGGATCAAAGCCTGCTTCAAAAAGAATCCATGCGATCAGGGATGACGTTGTGGTTTTCCCGTGGGTTCCGGTGATGAGAATCGGTTTCTTCCCTTTTCCAACAAATGCGTTTACTGCCTGCGGCATGGAACAGAAATGAAGACCCATTTCCTGGGTCTTTATGACTTCAGGATTATTTTTTGTTACGGCATTGCCGATGACGACCAGATCCGGTTTGTATGCGATGTTCCTTGCATCAAATCCATCAAAGATGGGGATATTTTTCCGGGCAAGAAGCTCGCTCATGGGAGGATAGACTTTCTGATCCGATCCTGTCACAGCCTGTCCCAGGTCTTTGAGCATGCAGGCAAGCGCTGCCATACCCGTTCCGCATGCGCCGATCAAATGGATCTGATGGGCATTGTTCGGGATAACATTTTTCTTTAAATCAATCACAATAACTCCTGTCTTCTATTTATGAATATAGTCTATTATCTCGCAGCGTCTCAATGTGCTTAATCCGTTAACTCATTTTATGCGTTGCGCGGGAGAAATGTATAACCGTTGCATAACAAAGGGATATTCATCAATGGCTGGCTGTATGACAAGAGATAACACGTGAGTGTCTATTTAAACGAGTGCTGTTCGATCTCATTAATAAGATTCTGATTCAACGGCGAATCAAATTTTACGCTCACAGAATAGTCATTAAATAAAAGATAATTGGCTCCGATGATTCTTCCTTTTTGAATTACGCTGTGCTGGGAAATAGACTCCGGGAGATTGAACCTGACATTTACTTTTCTGCCAAGCAGTATTTGAATTGTTTTCTTTTGTGAGGATTTGACATCAAAGGCAAGCCCGCCAACGGAGATATCCGTCAGTTCTCCGCTGAATGATTTTCCGATGGGGTTATCCTGGCTGTCCAATAACTGAAAGTTGGCTTTTACGGATACTTTTACCCGTTTATACACTCTGCGGCTAAATCCCCTGCTTGTCAGCAGATCACTTGTTTTTTCCAGGCTCAAACAATGATCAAGCAATTTCGGCCCCAGAGACGGAATTTCCCTGCTCCATTTTTCAAATACATCTGCATTCAAAAGTCGGGCTTTAATACTTGACAGGGTTATCAGTGTTGTGCTGCACAGGGATATGGAAAAAAAAGTCTCTCTGCCGGCAAGATCTCCCGGCCCTAATGTTTTTATCGGGTGTTCAACGCCGTCTTTATTATAGACCATTTTCAGCTGGCCCTGGTCAATAAAGTAAAGGGTGTTGTTAATCTGATCCTGTTTAAATAGTATTTTATCCTTTTCATAACAGGCTTCTGTCATGGAGTAGTAGAGCATATTCGATTCCTGGTCGGTGAGCTTGTTATACAGTTTGGCCCATAACTGCATATGCTTCTGATCCAGAGACTTGGCCTTTTCTTCCTCAATAATTTCACCGGATTTAACGATTTCATTGAGCGCCATGGAATCGAGCTGTATGAGCTTATCCCTTAATGACTCTGATTTCATGAAATTCTTATTCTTGGCATATTTCACAATCAAATCATACAGGGCAGCGACTGCAGCCGTATTGTTATTCTCACGGATATACTGGTCAATTAATTTTTCCTGCTGGGAAAGATCGTCCATCATCGGTATCCTTTTTGTTATTTTGAAATGATACTGGCAGGTTAATTATTTATCAGCATAAAGGAATAGAGGTCTGGAGTCAAGATAAATGTTTCTCAACCCATCGTATTTAAAGACATTCCTATTTTCTGGGGCTAAGGGAGGAAGAAAGCAGTTTATTTCAGCATTCCAGATAATTGATTTTATCAAAAGACTGTTGTAAAAGAAAAGTCTATTGATAATTCAGTCCGCAAGTTACTCAAGGGGCAACGACAGTTGAAATATGGTTTAAACATGATGAGGCAATGAAAAAAAAGAAAATACTAACAATCACAGGATGGCTGTTCAAGCTCGGACTTCTGGCTTTCGTGCTGGTGATTATCGGCTCAGCGGCGTATGTGGGATACATGTCCATACAGATAGAGAAACGGTTTTCTTCCAGACGCTGGCAGATTCCCTCAAAAGTATTTTCCGATGTCACGATCCTGTATCCTGGGCAGAAGCTGAATATGGGATTGTTTAGAAAAAAGCTGGAAAACCTTGGATATAAGATGGTCGGGCATGATCCGGAAAATAGAGGCGAGATAAACCTGTCCGGAACCACCATGGATATTTTTCTGCATGATTTGAATTACCTTTCCCGTGAAAGAGAAGGTTTCCCGATTCGTATCACCCTGAATGAAGACGTTATCACATCTATTGTCCGGAAGGATAATGATGAAAGTATTCTTATTTTAGAGCTGGAGCCTGAAGAGATTATGCTGTTTTTTGGGACTGAACGCGAGCAGAGGCAGCTTGTTTCCATTACCCAGGTCCCGCAGGAGCTTGTATATGCTGTAATGGCAGCAGAAGATAACCGGTTTTATCAGCACAGGGGCGTTGACCCTGCAGGGATTGCGCGGGCGGTGTATACCAATGTGAGATATGGCTCCATTCGACAGGGGGGATCGACCATTACCCAGCAGCTTGCAAAGAATTATTTTTTAACACCGGAAAGAACGTTCTTACGAAAGTTTAATGAGTTGCTTATTTCCATTACCCTTGAGCTGAAGTACGAAAAAGAAGAAATCATGGAGATCTATTTAAATGAAATCTATTTTGGCCAGAAGGGAAACGTTTCGGTTAACGGTGTCGGGGAGGCTTCTATTTTTTA
>JAABPS010000219.1 GCA_011391835.1 Desulfobacteraceae bacterium | reverse complement strand
TTGCCCTTGAACATGATCTTGATCCGGCCAATTCTGCTAACGATGCAGCCCTTGCCTCTCAAGAAGCAGTCAAAGACATACTCAACAAAATGGCTGATTATGACCAGAGAATGCGTGGCGAAGGGTATCCTCAGCGTGTTGCAAAAAAGGATGTAACAGAAATTCAACAGCGATATTTTAAAATCATTCAAGCGCGCGCAGCAAATGAAATCGCATTCTTCAATTTGCCAAAGAAAAATACGATTAAACTTCCCTTGACAGCAGATCATAGTTTTTGGTGGTTTATAAAACATTGTCATTGGTCTGTTTATCTCTGGTTAATTCCTGTTCTTTTTTCGTTATTACTGGGTGCTTTTTGTCTTGGCTTAGGAGCCGCCCGCAATGACTCGTTCTTGCGGGTGTATGATGCAGTAAAAAGTGCATTTAGTCCCCAACCAATAAGTGCGCCTATTCCCCCTGCCATTGAACACCAAAACAAGAACCATATTAAAAAATAAGGCAATAATATGATGACAATCCAAAAATCACTCATAACCAATCACTCCAGCGGGCAGGCTACCCGCCTGCCGCTGACCTTATTGTTAGGCAGTGACCGAATCTATTCACACCCGTAAGGAGATTTTCTGCATTGGATATTCCACGGATCTTCAACATCACCGAAAGTGCTCACCGCATCCACAACCCGTTCACACCCGAAAAGCTCGCCACTCTCGGCGCGGTGCTGCGTCTGGAAACGGGAACCCGAGTGCTCGACCTCGGCAGCGGTTCGGGGGAGATGCTGTGCACCTGGGCACGCGATCACGGTGTCATCGGCACCGGCATCGACATGAGCCAGTTGTTCACCGAGCAAGCGAAACGCCGTGCTGAAGAACTCGGCGTCGCCGATCAAGTCAAGTTCATCCATGGCGATGCTACCGGCTACGTCTCGGACGACAAGGTCGACGTGGCAGCCTGTCTCGGTGCTACATGGATCGCTGGGGGAGTTATCGGCACCATCGAGCTTCTGGCGCGGAGCCTGCGCACCGGAGGGATCATCCTCATCGGCGAGCCCTACTGGCGGCAGTTACCGCCGACGGAAGATGTTGCCAAGGGGTGTCTTGCCAACTCAATCTCCGACTTTCTCATGCTTCCAGAACTTCTCGCGTCTTTCGACGAACTAGGCTACGACGTTGTGGAAATGGTTCTGGCAGACCAGGAAGGCTGGGACAGGTACGAGGCAGCCAAGTGGCTCACCATGCGTCGATGGCTCGAAGCGAATCCCGAGGACGACTTTGCGAAAGAGGTTCGAGCCCAACTGACCACGGCACCAAAACGCCACGCCGCTTACACACGTGAATACCTTGGATGGGGCGTATTCGCGCTGATGGCGCGGTGATGAGGGAGGGCCGGGCGACTCAGACAGTGGGGAGAATCCAAGCGGCCTAACAAAATGCAATTTTAAATTGTATTTTGCAATTATTTATTGTAATATGAATTCATGATAAAAAATTGAATCATGGAGGAAAACACCATGGCAATGGCAATAAGAATATCTGAGAAATTGGTTGGCGAGGCAAAAAAATACAGCAAAATTGACCATCGATCGTTGACCGGTCAAATTGAGCATTGGGCCAGAATTGGAAAATGTTCTGAAGAAAATCCAGATTTGACTTACAATCTCATTAAAGAAATTTTGATTGGAATTGAAGAGTTAGATCAAAATGAAAAAACAGAATATACATTTGGTTGAAAGTCTATGAAGATTTATCAATCAAGGTCTTTTGCGAAAAAAGTCAAGAAACTCAATGAAAAAGAAAAGCATGAATTAGATGCGGAAGTCAAAGGAATTACCCAAAATCCCTTGATCGGTTCAGAAAAGAAAGGTGATTTGAGGGGTATTTTTGTTCACAAGTTCAATTTGCAGAACCAATTGTATCTTCTTGCTTATCGGGTCATTAAAGAAGAAAGTATTGAGCTTATCATGCTCGGGCCTCATGAAAATTATTACAGAGATTTGAAAACGTATTTAAAAAACAGATAAAAAATGGATGAACAAATGGAACGCAATCATCGACAGGGGTATGAACGACATCCGGTTGCCGCCGCTGAATTTTCGGTTTGGGAAACTGAACAGGCTTGGGGTGACGAATGAAGAAAAAAATCGTACGAAACTTGTACATGTGGTTGAATTTGTTGCAGAAGTTGATGTAGAGTTAATTGAAACGGGCGAGGGATGGTCTCCGTATCTGTCACTTGAAGACGCCTACAAAATCGATGATGTCCGTGATGCACTACGCAGAGGAGACATCGAAGCAGCGTCGGGGCTTGCTCGTGTATTCAAGTTGATGCCCGTATTTAAACCAACCTCATCGGAGAACAAGTCGTTTCAATCGGACCCGCGCTAAAACTTGGACCGCTGAACTCATCGTTACGATAAAGGAGCAAAAAGGGTGAGGTGGGTGAAGCAAATGCTTCTATGGTGGGCTATATTTTTTAGTCAAAAAAAGCCGGTTGTCTCAAACTCATCGTTTTGACAACCGGCTTTTTAATGACAACTTATCGTAACTTTAATTACGCTCCAGTTATTTTCTCTGTCAGCACTGGCATAAATTCAAGAATATTCGCTACAATACCAATATCGGCAACCTGAAAAATCGGCGCTTTGGGATTCTTGTTCACTGCAACAATAAAGGGATTACCTTTAATGCCGCCTACATGCTGGAATGACCCGCTGATTCCCATGGCCATGTACACCTTCGGTTTTACCGTCTGTCCAGATGTCCCCACCTGACGTGATTTTTCAAGCCACTTGGCATCCACTATCGGTCTGGAGCAGGAAACATCAGCGCCCATAGCCTTTGCCAGTTGATTGGCAATCTCGATATTTTCCACATCTTCAATACCGCGGCCAATGGATACCAGTACATCGGACTTGGTTATGTCAACATCACCAACCTGGGCTGCCACGAGTTCAAGATATTTGCGCGAAACGCTTAAATCCCCTGCACTGCCTGATTTATCCACAACCTTTCCGCCTGCGGACTTGCTTTCATCCGGCTGGAAAACGCCAGGTCTTACAGTAATGACTGCGCCTTTTGAGGTATCACAGGTTACATGGGTACTTACCTGGCCGCCAAATTCCTGACGAATGATTTTAATGGTTGTGCCGGCCATCCCTTCAAAATCAACGGCATCTGAAACATAAGCTGAATCCATCTTAATGGAAAGCCCGGGTCCCAGATCAATTCCGAAGGTTTCATGAGGGATAAGAACGATACTGCCTGCCGGCAATACGTTTACCAGCGCTTTGCGAACTGCCTCGGCATTCGGATAAGCCAATGCCGCATTGTCTATCTTCCAGACTTCTTTATACGAAGCAGTCATGTTATTACATACGGTATCCAGTTTGGATCCGGATCCTGTAACGATAGCAATCACAGAATCGGCTGAAAGCTTTTTGGCGGCGCTGACCAGCTCTAATGCCGCGTCATCTGCCACTCCATCTTTATATGTGATATATGCAAAAAATTGAGCCATTATTTCAGCCCTCCTTTCGCCTTTAAAAGTTCAATCAGTTTTATTGCGATTTCCTCTGTGCTGCCCTCGAGCATTTCAGCTCCTTCACCAAGTGCCGGCACAAAATAATCTACCCGTTTGACCTTCGCGCCTGCATCGCCGACTGCGCCGGCAGCAACGCCCAGATCCGACGCGCTCATCACAGGAATTTCAACAGACGCAACCTTCCGGATACCGCGGATACCCACATATCGTGGTTCATTAATACCGGTTTGAATGGATAGAACGCACGGCATGCTGATCTCACTCATTTCCTGATTCCCGCCTTCAATTTCACGACCCACTTTGAGGGTCTTGTCATTCAGGATTTCGATTTTGTTCACCAGCGATGCATAGGGTACATCCAGCATGGCTGCCAGCATACCGCCCACTTCTGCCCCGCCGGCATCAGCCTGAGCACCTGTAAAAATCAAATCGTATTTACCTTTTTTAACTGCTGCTGTCAGAATGGCCGCAACCCCTTTCCCATCAGAACCCTTAAATGCGTCATCTTTGAGCAACAGGCCATTATTGGCCCCCATGGCCATTTCCCGCCGTAACACTTCTTCTGAATCATCCTCGCCCACGGTCACAACCGTGACATTCCCGCCAGCCTTGTCAATAATCTGGATCGCTTCTTCCACAGCGTAGTTGTCCCATTCATTAACCGAATAGACCAGATCATCACGCTCGATATCACTGCCGGTTTTATTGACGGTGATTTCATTTTCCGCGGTATCGGGAACTCTTTTTATGCAAACTAAAATTTCCATATTTCCCTCCCAAATCAATTAATTAATTTATGCTAATAAAATTCAAACAAATAGCTGCCAACATACGTTACTTACTTAGCTTATCATATGGCGTTCAATAAGCTCTGCAATATCAATGACTGTCATCTCACCTTCCAGTCCGGCAATTTTAATGGCGTCTTCCACATTAACCAGACAGAATGGACACGCTGTCACAATAACTGTGGCGCCGGCTTCTTTCGCCATCTTGACCCTCACTACTCCCATGCGTTCTTCTTCTTCCGGCTCATAAAAAAGCATCAATCCACCGCCGCTGCAGCAGAACGAACGGTCTCTGCATCTCTCCATTTCCACCCGCTTCAGGCCCGGTATAGCGTCAATCACCTCTCTGGGGGTGTCATATATTTCGTTGTGACGTCCAAGGTAGCAAGGATCATGATAGGTATATATCGCATCCGGGTTTTCAACGGGCTTGAGCTTGATACTGCCGTCTTTTATCTTTTTTGCCATGAACTGGCTGATGTGTTCCACATCCGGAATATTCTTGTAATCCTTTTTCAGCGCATTGAACGCATGCGGGTCTGCCGTTACAATCTGTTTGACTCCTGACTCCAGAATCATTTCCGTATTGTGTTCCTTTAGATCCTGAAACAGCATCTCTTCTCCAAATCTTCTTACTTCATGCCCGCTGTCTTTTTCATCTTTTCCAAGAATCCCAAAATCAGCGCCGCCGGCGCGGAGTACTTTTGCGGTAGCCCGTGCAATATTCTGCATTCTATCATCATAGGAAGTAATACTGTCCACAAAATAAAGGGTGTCTGCTGTAGCGTTTCCATCCAATATTTTCACCGGATTGTTTTCAGCAAAACCTTCTGCCATGGTCCAGTCCGCCCTGTTTTTCTCCATCTTTCCCCATGGATTTCCACGCTTTTCAATGGCACTCAGCGGCTTTTGCAATGATTGCGGCACATTCCCCGCATCAACC
>JAABPS010000218.1 GCA_011391835.1 Desulfobacteraceae bacterium | reverse complement strand
GAAAAGCAATAGCCCGGGAACGACAAGCAGGAGAACTGAAACAATCAATATTTTTTTCGTCATTTTAAATCTCCTTTAAGTTATATACCGATGTTATTTGTCAACAAAACTGGGTAACAGTTTAGGCTATGCCTGTTCACAAGACCAGGAGGCTGTTAAGATATCAGCCTCATTACGATTTAAATATTTGCTATCCGGGACTTCGCGTGACTTGGCCGCCAGGTCCTGCATCATGAAAGGTTTTTGAATGAAATTGACATCCTTTTCGAGCACCCCGCGGTGGGCGATCACCTTTGCAATGTAGCCGGACATGAACAGGGTCTTGATATCCGGTTAGAAGGACTTCAGGTTTTTTGCAAGGTCCCGGCCATTCATCTCGTGCATCACCACGTCGGTCATGAGCAGTTGTATTTCAAGAGTGTGATCCCTGGCCAGGCGGATGGCCTCATCAGGGGTACTTGCTGCCAGTACTTTGTACCCCAGGCATTCAAGCATCATAGCGGTCATTTTCAGCATGGCCGGCTCGTCCTCAACCAGTAGAATGGTTTCATGGCCAAGTCTGGGCGGCTTTGCCGGAACTTCCTTCTGTATCTGTTCAGCCTTGGCCGTGTGCCGGGGCAGATAGATTTTGAAGGTCGTCCCGTGGCCTGGCTCGCTGTAAACGTTTATAAAGCCGTTATTCTGCTTGACGATGCCGTAGATTGTGGCAAGCCCAAGGCCGGTGCCTTTACCCATCTCTTTGGTGGTGAAAAACGGCTCAAAAAGATGCGACAGAGTTTCCTTATCCATGCCGCAGCCGTCGTCACTCACGGCCATCCGCACATACTTTCCCGGCTTAAACCCCGGGTGATCGGCGCAATAGGCCTCATCGAAGGAGTACTATGTGTTTTCCCGGGCCAAAAATTAAAATTTGTTTTGATCATAGATTAAAGATAATCTGTTAGGAAATTATTAAGGGCATGTTAATTATTTATTGATAAGAACTTCTTTTCACGGTGGGCATATAATTGAATTAACATAACCCGGTTATTGAAGGCTAAACCTCTGACTGGTATTGATGCAGGCAAGCTGCCCCACAGCCGCAGATCGTCTGGTGATTGTTTTTTATGATTGTAAAATCGGCTACGAATGCTTTTGCTCCTGTTCAAAAAAAGAGCTTCCTGCATAATCCTGCCCCCCCTGTGCCTCTATCTATCATAAGACGGTTGTGTTTAGAGAGACTTCATTTACAATGAATTTCCGCCATGATTTGTCTCTTCCATATTTCATATGAGTTACCGGTTTTGGCTTAAGTTCTCAGATCCGCCAATAAACATGGCTGACTGAAATCGGTAAAAATATTTATCTACAGCGCAGGTATCCGCTTTTATATTATTCATTTTTCTGATAACTTGTTTTTAAAGACAATCTGATATAATTTACAGCGTAGCAGTAATGACGGATTCATAATAAAAAGTCTAATATTCAATTTTAGTCATTCCCGCGAACGCTGGAATCCATTTTTTTTAACTAGTTTCCGCTGCGGCGGATTTTCACGGGAGTGATGGGCTTTTTGACCTTTTACTGGTTCAACATATTCCGGCCTGGTAAGGGTTCGAATATAAAATCAGCGGGTATTTTATGTCAAAGAAAATCCTTGTTGTAGATGATGAAGAAGATATCTCTGAACTCGTCAGATATAACCTGGCTTCTGAGGGGTATGATATAACCTGTGCAGGATCAGGCGAAGAAGCCTTAAAGATTGCAGAATCAAAACCATTTGATCTTGTGGTACTGGATCTCATGCTTCCCGGAATCAACGGTATAAATGTCGCCAGAAAGCTCAGGGCCGACCAGAAAACACGCAATATTCCAATCATCATGCTCACCGCGAAAAGCGAAGAAGCAGATATCGTCAAAGGCCTTGAACTTGCCGATGATTATATCACCAAACCTTTCAGCCCTAAAATACTTTGCGCAAGGGTAAACGCAGTTTTTCGCCGTAAAAGCGGAGACGCTGAAAATGAGTTGATTAAAAGGGGCGATATCATCATTTATCCGGGACATCGCAGGGTTGATGTCTCCGGCAAACCGGTCGAACTCTCATTTTCGGAATTTCAAATTCTCATGGTATTAAGCAAACGTCCCGGATGGGTATTTACCCGTGCGCATATAGTAGATGAGGTTAGGGGCGACAACTATCCTGTAACAGAACGAAGCGTTGATGTTCAAATAGTCGGGCTCCGTAAAAAACTCTGCCAGTGCGGACATTATATCGAAACCGTGCGAAGTGTCGGTTACAGATTTAAGGAAAATCCATGAAAAGGCGTTACCCTTTGTTCTGGAAAATTTGTCCCGCGTTTCTGCTCATAGTTCTTCTTCCCCTTATTGTGTTCAGCAGGTATTCCGGTTATTCGATGCGCCGCTTTTATATTGAACAGATGTCAATAAATCTTGAAGCACGTGCCAACCTGCTGAAAGAACAGATGACAAATTATCTTCTGGCCGGAGACAATCAAAATATCGATCTTTTTTGCAAGCGCGCCGGAAAACCTTCCGGAACAAGAATCACCGTAATGTTGCTTTCGGGGAAAGTCCTCGGTGATTCGGAAAATGTCCCGGGAGGAAGCTCTTCCGGGAAAGGAAGCAGCTTTGTCATTCAAATTCTATTTCAGGCATCATTCCAACTTATCGCTTTTTTCATCAATTTTTCATGAAACCTTAATAATTATCTAACAAAAGACTCTTACCCTTGGCCCGAAATGAAAAACGGATTTTCATTTTTTAGTTCTGTTACAACATGTATCTTGATGAGCCTTCGCATGAATTAGCGAGGGATCGCGGGGGTTGTGCACAACAACTTGATCGGCGATGCCAAGGATTGTAGCGCCATCCACACAGACAAGGACGTGGTCCTGTATGGTGACGTTGTTGAGTATTACGAAATACTTATGCGCAGTGACATTGGAAGTTTGGCAGTCAATAATGAATGATATTGGAGGAAAGAACATGGAGCATATTAAAGCAGAAAATCTGACATTAGGTTATCGCCACAAAAAGGTTGTCAAGGGTATTGATCTGATTATCATGAAAGGAGAATTCTTGAGTATTATCGGGCCGTCCGGTGTCGGAAAATCAACTCTCCTGATGGGGCTTAACGCAACCACTTCTATCCTCGGCGGACGACTGAATGTACTGGGCTGCAACTTGGACAGGATCGGACAGAATGAGTTGAGAGCGCTTCGTTCCAAGATCGGAGTTATCTTCCAGGGGTTTAATCTGGTAGCAAGGCTATCAGTTCTGGACAACATTGCTAGCGGCATGCTGCACCGCAAACTTTTGCTTGCAGCTCTATTCAAGTATTACAGCCGGCAGCAGTATGAAGAGCTTTATGAGTATATGAAAGTTGTAGGCATCGAGCAGGAAGCCATCAGCCGCTGCGACCGGCTTTCAGGAGGACAAAAGCAGCGGGTAGCTATCGCCAGAGCCATTGCCCAACGCCCAGAAATCATATTGGCCGACGAACCGGTTTCGTCACTTGATCCGGTCAGTGCCCGCTGCGTTTTAGAAACGCTCAAAAACGCAAATAAGAAATATGGCATTACCGTGATCTCAAACCTGCACCAGCTTGACTATGCGCGGGAGTTCTGCAGCAGGGTGATCGGCTTAAACGGCGGACGGATAGTTTATGACGGCCCGCCGGAACATCTTTCTGCCGCTGCTGTTGCAGAAATATACGGAAAAGAGCGTCATGATCCAATCGATAATACAATAAGACATTTTTCGTATGCTCCTGCCGCGCTTTCAGCGGCATAAACTTTTACTCCCATCCAGATTTTCAAAGAAAATAAGAATCAGATGAAAAAAGCACTCAAATATTTTAGCGAAAAGGAGAATCAGATGAAAAAAGCACTCAAAGCTATTATCACTCTTGCCTTAACTGTATGCTTGTCCACAGCTGTCATGGCCGCACCGGCCGACTGGCCAAAAAAACTGACCATCGGCCTAATCCCCGTCGAAGGTTCGGCGCAAATTACCGACCGTTTTGACAATCTGGCCCAATACCTGGAGAAAAAGCTCGGCATTCCGGTAGAACTCAAGACCGCCACAGATTATGCCGGGGTAATTACCGCCATGCAGTTCAAGCATATCGATGTCGCATATTTTGGCCCAAAATCTTACGTCGAAGCGGCCATGCGGGCTAATGCCGAGGCCTTTGTTATTGAAGTCGGGGAAGACGGCACCCAGGGCTACCACGGCATGATCATCACTAAGAAAGGTTCTGGTATCAACAGTATTGAGGATGCCAAGGGAAAGGTCTGGGCTTTTACCGACCCCAACTCCACGAGCGGCACACTGGTACCGACGGTTTATTTCTACAAAGACCTGAAGATTGACCCGGAAAAGTATTTCTCCAGAGTTATCTACTCCGGCGGCCACGCCGCATCAATCCTGGCGATAAAAGCCGGTAAAATTGATATCGCCTCGACAAACGATCTTGATATGGCTCGCGGCGACGGCAAGGAATGGAACAAAGATAAGGATTTTAACATCATCTGGACATCCAAGCTGATTCCCGGTTCTCCCATGGCCTATCGCAAGGATTTGCCTGAATCCCTGAAAAAAGCTCTTAAAGCTGCCTTCCTCTCCTATAACGACAAGGAAGGCCTGGAAAAACTGAAACTCAAGGGATATGCCGCTGCCAGTGATGACATCTATGATCCGATCCGCGACCAGATAGAGGTGAAGAAACAGTTGGGGAAAAAGTAGTGAAAAAAAGCGGCCGGTCAGTTTCTGATCCGGCCGCTGCCCACCCCTTAGCTGGCAGCTGAGAACATCCGCAAGGAACTACAAAGTTATGAATATCGAAGAAATAAAACAGAAGACCAACCCTTTTCATCCTTATAATATCACGATCCTGGCTGTTGCCCTGGTCGTGACGGCATGGTGCTGGAACTCGACAGAAATGAGTGTCAGCGCGATTTTTGATGGATGGGGTAACATGATAACCTATATTGGCGGCAACCCGGAGATCGAGGACAGCGGTTTTTTCCCTCCAAACATGGCCGGCCACGGCCCGTTGAAATATCTTCTTTCAATGCTGGAAACGGTGCAGATGGCTTTTCTCGCGTTAATCATCTCGGTGATCATCGCCTTCCCGCTCGCCTTTTTTGCCTCTAAGAATACCCTTGACATCATCATTTCCGGCAGGCGAAGGATGCCATTGCTTCTAAAAAGGGTGATTTACACTCTTGTCAGGTTTTTCGCCAACATAAGCCGATCAATAAACGAAA
>JAABPS010000217.1 GCA_011391835.1 Desulfobacteraceae bacterium | reverse complement strand
AAACCTCGGTGTTATTGAAGGGGATACAGTTTATTTAATATCGCCCCGGGGGATGATTTCACCCATTGGCCATATGCCTACCATGCGGCAGTTCAAGGTTTCAGGTTTTTTTGAATCCGGCATGTATGAATATGATGGCGCATTTGCATTTGTTCACCTGAACGATGGCCAGAACATTATGCGAATGGGGGATGCTGTGACCGGCATTGAGATACGTGTCCATGATATTTACGAGGCGAAAAATATAGCAAAAAAAATCGAACTGGATCTGGGGTTTCCCTACTGGCCAAGGGATTGGATGCAAATGAACAGAAACCTTTTCTCTGCTCTGAAACTGGAAAAAAAGGTGATGTTTATTATTCTCACACTGATCATACTTGTTGCAGCATTTAACATTGCCAGCTCACTCATTATGATGGTGATGGAGAAGACAAAAGATATTGCCATATTAAAAGCCATGGGGGCAACAGATAAGAGTATCCGAAAGATCTTTATTTATAAAGGGATGGTGATTGGCTTTATTGGGACTGCGTTAGGAGTGATTCTGGGTTCTGTTCTATGCATCATACTTAAATATTATAAGTTTATTGAGCTTCCCGGAGATGTGTATTATATTACGACACTTCCGGTTCGTCTTGAAATATTTGATGTTATCCTGATAGCTGTTGCGGCGATGGTGATATCTTTTTTATCGACACTTTATCCGGCCCACCAGGCGTCCAAACTAAATCCAGTTGAGGCGATCCGTTACGGCTAATGGAGAATTGAATATAAACATATGGCATCGTTAATCGAAGTAAGAGATATTCGAAAGAGTTTTTTATCCGGCAGTTCGCGTATTGATATATTAAAAGGTTTGAGCCTTGATTTAAATCAAGGGGACACTATTGCCGTAGTCGGAGCATCAGGAATCGGAAAATCGACATTTCTTCATATCCTTGGTACCCTGGATCGGCCGGATAGCGGGACTATCTGGTTTAAAGGGGAGGATATTCTGGTATTTGGCAATGACGCGCTGGCTGGTTTCAGAAATGAGTCTATTGGGTTTGTTTTTCAATTCCATTATCTTCTGCCGGAGTTTACGGCGCTTGAAAATACAATGATGCCGATGCTGATTCAGGGGCTCAGTAAAAATACAGCCCAAAAAGCATCGGAAGAAATTCTTGTAAGGGTTGGAATGCAAGACAGATTGTCTCACAGGGCCGTAACGCTTTCTGGGGGCGAACAGCAGCGGGTTGCACTTGCACGAGCTTTAATTTTGAAGCCAACCATACTGCTGGCGGATGAACCCACAGGAAATTTAGACAAGGGAAATAGCGAGAAGATTCATGAGTTGCTTTTAGAATTAAATAATGAATTTCGCATGGTACTGGTTATTGTTACACATAACATTGAGCTTGCTGCGTATATGTCGAGGCGCGTGACCATCGTTGATGGTCGGTTGGTAGAAATGAATTGAGGTGTCGTTATGTTAAGACGGTTGAGCCTATTGATACTTATTGGTTGTTGTTTTTTGCCGAACACGGGTGATTCACTAGAACCGATCCATATCATCGTTCTTCCATTTGAAGTCCATTCACGAGAAAACCTGTCCTATCTTCAAACGGAAATTCCAGGGGTTATCCAGGAACATATGGAACAAAATGGTGCTGTTA
>JAABPS010000216.1 GCA_011391835.1 Desulfobacteraceae bacterium | reverse complement strand
GATCAAACGATCTAAAAATATTCATGAAGTCAGTCAGTTTGGGATTAAAAACGGTGCAGACTATATTATTTGGGGGACATTGACACGCATCGGGCAGAAATACAGTTTGGATGCATGGTTAGCGGCTCCATCCATGAGAAAACCGCCAACTATTTATTCTGTTGAAGGATCAGGGATTGAGAATCTGCCCGGCAGTGTTAAGCAGATTGCCAGGGATATCGCTGTTGCTTTATTTAAATATGAAAAAGTTGAAGACATTATCATTGAAGGGAACAGCCGTATCGAAATCGAGGCCATCAAACGAGTTATCGAAACTGAGCCCGGAGATGTATATCTTGTCAAAAGGCTTTCCGAAGATCTCAAGCGTATTTATTCAACCGGATATTTTGACGATGTCCAGGTGGAGTCTGCTGATGGCGCGGAAGGCAAAATCATCATATTCAGAGTGAAAGAGAAGTCTGTGATACGGACGGTTCTTATTACGGGAAATAATCCCAGTATTTTTGAAGCTGAAGAGATCAAAGATGTTCTGGATATCACTTCGGGTTCCATTTTGAGCATCGAAAAATTAAGAAGCAGCGTTGAAACTATTGAGGATATGTATAAAGATAAAAACTTTCATAATGTAAACGTTGCCTATACGATTACGGAATTGGAAAATAATCAGGCAGATGTAGAGTTTGAAATCAAAGAGGGTGAACAACTGAAAATAAAGGAGATCATATTTGAAGGGAATAAGGAATATCCTGCCAAAAAACTGAAGAAATTGATGGAGACAGATGAAAAAGGATTTTTTTCCTTTCTTACCGGTTCCGGGGAACTGGACAAAGAAGAGTTAAGCCAGGATAGCACTCGAATCGCTTCTTTTTATAGAAATAACGGGTATATTAAAGTAAGGGTTGGAGAGCCTGTGATCGATTTTAGGGACGAAGCGATATATATTACAATTAAGATTGACGAAGGGCCTCGTTTTAAGGTCGGGGCGGTTGATGTTATTGGTGATTTTGTTGTTACAAAAGAAGAGCTCATGGAAAAAATAAAAATCAAGAATGAAGAATATTTTAACAGTGAAGTTATGCGGAAAGATATATTTGCCATTAATGATATTTATTTTGATGAAGGCTACGCATATGTGAAGGTCCTGCCCAACTTAAATGAGAATTATGATGAAATGGTCGTAGATGTTGTGTATGAGATTAAAAAAGGTGAACTCGTCACTTTTGAAAGAATCAATATTAGCGGAAATACAAAAACAAGGGATAAAGTGATCCGGCGGGAACTTAAAGTATATGAACAGGAGCTGTTCAGCGGATCCCGGTTAAAAGAAGGGATGCGCAGGCTGAGCCTTCTGGATTATTTTGAAGATGTAAAGGTGGACACGCCGAAAGGAAGTCAGGATAACACGATGATTTTAAACATCGATGTCACCGAAAAGCCGACCGGTGCTTTTAGCTTTGGGGGAGGATTTGGCAGTGAAGGTGGATTTGGTATGGCGTCTATTTCTGAGAGAAATCTTTTTGGGCGGGGGCAGTCGCTTGGATTAAAATTTGAACTCGGGCAGACGGCAACCAAGCTGGATTTGACTTTTACGGAGCCGTGGTTATTTGATATTCCCTTATCAAATTCATATCGTGCATATAAATGGCTTTACGATTATGATGCGTATGAAAAAGATAGTACAGGATTTGGCGTCAGTTTTGGTTATCCTGTTTTTAAATATACCCGAGCAAATATAGGGTATTTATTTGATATTTCGGAAATTACAGAATTGTATGATGATGCGCCTGACGATATACGGGATCTTGATGGTAAACAAATAACAAGTAAGATGTACACCTCTCTGGGTTATAATTCTACAGATAAGGGGTTTCTCCCCACACGGGGCTCCATGCACAGTCTTTCTTTACAAGTTGCCGGACTGGGAGGAGATATCGGATTTGTCAAGGCAGTCGGTGAAACAGGATGGTTTTTCCCTTTATTTCTGAAGACTGTTGGATATGTCCATGTAGAAGGTGGAATTGTCACAGAAGTTCCGGGCTACATTCTCCCAACGTACGAGCGATTTAATCTGGGTGGCATTAATTCCCTGAGGGGGTTTGATCCAGACTATTTAAGTCCCTGGGAGATAAACGAGGAAGGAGAAAAGGCGTATATAGGGGGGCATTCGTACTTGCAAGTGAATTTAGAATATATTTTTCCTCTTTTTACAGAAGGATTGGCGGGTGTTGTATTCTTTGATACAGGTGAAGTCTATGGTAAACATGAAGAAGGGGCATGGGATATGACCAACCTCAGAGAAAGCACGGGGTTTGGCATCCGATGGTACTCTCCATTGGGGCCCATCCGGGTTGAGTATGGTTTGATACTTGATCCCAAGGATGGAGAGGATCGGGGTCAGTGGGAATTTGCTATGGGCATGCAGTTTTAAAACGAAAGGAGGTTTTTTCAGGAAGGAAATTATTTTTACATTCATGCGGCAGCAGGTTATATTTTTAATCTATGATATATGATAATGTTAATGAAAATAGCTTTAAAGGAGGCAATCACATGCGAATTTTAAAAACAGGTATTATTTCAGTTTTATTTGCGGCATTTATACTGACAACTGCTTCATATGCAGCAGATGTCAAGATTGGTGTTTTTAATTTTGATAAAATCATGACCGATTCCAAGATGGGGAAAGAAGCAAAAACAAAACTCGAAAATAGACATCAAAGCCTTAAGGCAGTATTAGAGAAAAAAAAAGTTGAATTAGAAACAATGGATGCGAAGCTTGAGAAAGATGGTGCGGTGATGGGTAAAGATAAGTATACTGAAAAGAAATATGAAATCCAGAAAAAGGCCATAGATTTTAAAGAACTTGAACGAAAAAGTACGGATGAAATGATGCAGCTCAGGCAGGAGCTTGTTGCTGGAATTAATAAAGAGGTTGTTGCGATTCTAAGCCAAATTGGGAAAAAAGAAAACTATACGGTTATCTTCGAAAAAAATATTTCAGGAACTGCTTACTTTAATGAACAAATTGACCTAACGTCGAGGATTGTAAAAGCACTCAATTCAAAATAGTTTGAGTCAGAAGATATGCCTGAAAAGGCTGTATGGCTATTTTGTATTTGTTTTTTAATTGATGAAAACAGGAATAGCCTTTAAAAAAGGTTTCTATGGGAATATCACTTGCCATCATATCTGAACATATTCATGGGAAAATTATAGGTGATGCCAAGAAAATAATTCACGGCGTCGCACCGTTTGAAGATGCGACAGCCGATGATATTACATATGCAGGTTCTGCAACTTATCTCAAAAAGGTTAACGATTCTAATGCAGGAGCAGTTATTGTTCCCGGGGATTTTCAGCCAGTGAATAAGAACATTATTCAAGCCGAAAATCCGAGGGTTTCTTTTGCCAGAGTCGTTAATCTTTTTTGTCCAAAATCACCGCCCAAAACGGGTCAGAGCCAGCGTGCGAATATAGGCGAGAATTTTACGTGTGGTTCGAATGCCTCGATTGGCCCATTTGTGGTTATTGGCGACAATGTGACTGTATGCAACAATGTAAAACTTCATTCTCAGATTTATCTGGGAAATAATGTCTGCATCGGAGATGATGTAGA
>JAABPS010000215.1 GCA_011391835.1 Desulfobacteraceae bacterium | reverse complement strand
TTCATTCGTACTACATGAAGTGTGACAATATCGAAGATATAGAAGCAACGGTCAACTATGGAGATGACTTGGCAGCCGCCGTAAGAAAAAAGAATATTTTCGCAACGCAATTCCATCCTGAAAAAAGCCAGGATTATGGCTTGCAAGTGCTTGATAATTTTCTCAACTGGATACCTTAAGGGATGCAAAAAAAAAGGCTCATTCCAAAATTGCAGATGAAAGCGAGCCATTCGGTTAACCCTCATCAAATGGTTTTAGTTACGACAAAGGGTTTTATCGAAATACTTGAGATCGGCGATCCTGTATCGCAGGCTAAGATATACGAAGCTCAGTCAGCCGATGAACTGATTTTTCTTGACCTTGACGCATCCATTGAAAAAAGAAAAACAAGAATCGATGTCGTGAAACGAGCTGCCGAAGAAATCTTCATGCCATTTACCGTTGGTGGTGGCGTATCCACATTAGATGATTTTAGAGTACTTTTGGCTAATGGAGCAGACAAAGTAAGCGTAAACACTTCAGCTGTTCAGAATCCGGATTTGATAAATAGAGCAGCGGATGTTTTCGGCGCTCAGTGTGTTGTCCTGAGCATCGATTACAAAGAAAATACCGATGGCCAATATTATGTGTGGATCACCGGGGGGACAATTAAAACGAACCTTGATCCGGTTGCATGGGCACTGGAAGGAGCCCTTCGGGGAGCTGGCGAGATTTTACTGACCTCAATCGATAGAGATGGAAGCCGCAGAGGTTTGGATCTGGAACTTACAAGGAAGGTTTCTGAGAATGTTTCAGTTCCTGTTATAACTTCCGGGGGTTGTGGATTGGCCTCTCATTTTATCGATGGTTTTAAGGTAGGAAAAGCTGACGCTGTTTCTGCGGGAACTTATTTCTGTTTTAAAGATGAAAACCCGATGCAAACAAGATCTCAGATAAAAAACGCTGGTATTCCAATTAGAATTCATCAATAAAGGACAAAATATGAAGAGCATCGAAGCTAATTTCTTTCTTTCCGGTCAGCATGTTTATCTTCGTGAGGTTCGTATTTCGGATGTGACTGAGTCATATTATCGATGGATGAACGATTCCCAAATCACACAATTTCTTGAAAGCCGTTTCTACCCTAATCCGGCGGAGAAATTAAGTGAATATATACAAAGTCAAAAGGCGGATCCGAACAGTGTTTTTCTTG
The DNA here is from genome assembly GCA_011391835.1 of Desulfobacteraceae bacterium. GTDB lineage: Bacteria > Desulfobacterota > Desulfobacteria > Desulfobacterales > JAABPS01 > JAABPS01. Next base: position 4,098 of record JAABPS010000215.1, on the reverse strand, counting down.
CAATCGTTTTAAAAGAAAACCATCGCCATATCGGAAATATCAAATTGGGACCCATTAATTGGATTCATCGTTTTGCAGATGTCGGTATAATAATAGGTGAGAAAGACTGCTGGGGCAAAGGATACGCAAGCGAAGCAATCAGTATTGTCGCAGACTATGCGTTTGATGTATTGAATTTACATAGACTTTCTGCGGGTTGTTATAAAATGAATCAAGGTTCCGTAAAGGCTTTTGAGAAAGCTGGATTTAATATCGAAGGTGTCCGGAAATCGCATTTTTATTTCCAGGGTGAATATGTTGACGATATCCTTATGGCTAGATTAAAAATTTGATGTGATCATTCTCAATAATGGAGTGCGCAAATGCACAATATCGTTGCCAGCATTGAAGCACGCATGGGTTCATCGAGATTTCCCGGTAAGGTTCTTGCGGATGTTTGTGGCCAGCCGGCTTTAACGCGACTTATACGACGGTTAAGAAGGTGTAAAAAACTTGACGGCATTGTGCTGGCTACATCAACTGATAGTAACGACGATGTCTTGGAAAAATGGGCAATTGCAGAAAATTTGGCTGTATATCGAGGCAGCGAAGATGATGTGTTAAAGAGAGTTGTTGAGGCGCACATAAAAATGGGTTCGGATATTATCGTTGAGATTACGGGGGATTGTATTCTCCATGACCCGGAAATAATTGATATGGGTATCGAAACATTCCTTGAGAATGATTGTGATGTGATTACAAATGCAAGAAAGCTATCCTTTCCAATGGGAGTTGACATTCAAGTGTTCCGGTTGGATGATTTAAGAAATGTTGAAAATACCATTTCAGATCCAGCGGTTCGTGAACATGTTTCCCTTTATTTTTATGAGCATCCGGAAATTTACCGTATTATACACTTGTTCGCTCCCGAAAGATGGCGTGCTCCTGCATATCGCTTTCAATTAGATTATCCTGAAGACCATCAGTTTATCTGTGAAATATACAGCAGATTGGAGCCCTTATATGGTGATAATTTCGGGATAGAAGAGATTGTGGCGCTCATCAGACGTGAACCTCGATTAGCAGATATTAATCGGCATTGCATAGAAAAGTCTGCAAGATAACAGTTTTTTTCGTAGCCTTTCTAAGATGGATTTACTTATTAAGATGTCCCCTGAACTATCTTATCAGCAGCAGTATGGAGTAATTATAGTCGGACTTGGAAGGATCGGATTGGGATATGATCTGAATAGCTCTGATAGGTGCTGTTTCACTCATACAAAGGCCTTTTACAAGCACCCAGGCTTTGAGCTGATTGGTGGTGTGGATTTAGTACCCGAAAGGCGCAAGGAGTTTGAGGAGTTTACAGGAAAGCCTGCTGTTTCATTTCTGGATAATCTAAACACAAATGAAAATCCTGCAATAATTGTTATCTCCACACCTCCTGATGATCGTCTGAGTATCGTTCAGAAATGCCTTAACCTTAAGCCTTCACTGATTCTTCTTGAAAAACCCTTGGCCATGAATTTGGATGAGGGGCGAAAGATCATTTCAATGTGCGATGAAAACGGGACAAAACTCTTCGTGAATTACTTCCGGAGGTGTGAGCCTTCTGTCCTGCAAATCTTATCTGACATTCAGTGCTACAAGTTTGGTGCATTTCAATCCGGCCATGCTTTCTATTCTGGAGGATTGTTCACAAATGCTTCCCACTTAGTGGATCTGATACTATTTTGGCTTGGACCCCCAACTGATTATGCGTCTCTTGGGGGCGTATCATGGCCTTCCAGACCCGGAGACATCGATATCGATTTCTTGCTTGATTATAATGGACGGCGTTGTGTTTTCCAATCTGTTGATGATAGGGTTTTCAGTATGGCAGAGGTCAAATTGATATTCGAAAAAGCTGCGATTCGTTATGAGGATTTCGGTCGTCAGATTGTTATACATGAGGTGGAGGGAGATCCAGACTTTGTCGGAAGTCGAAGGCTTGGAGACAAACCGCTGCATATTTCATCTGATAGCGGAAAATATCAATGGAATGTGGCAGATCACATATATAACCATTTAACAAGGGGCGACTCTCTGGTTTCCACTGGAGAAACAGCTCTTGAAACACTTACCTGCTGTTACGCATTGAAATTGTAATGACTGCAAACAAAAACAAAACCGTGATTGTTTCATGCGAAGCCGGTGGCGCTCAAATCCTTTCTTCATGGATAAAAAACATATGTCCAAATAATGACTATATTTACTGTCTTCAAGGGCCAGCAGAAGCAATTTTTCACTCCAAATTGGGAAAGCTGTGCCAGGTCGAATTAGATTCGATCCGTTTGTTGAAAGTGCCCTTAGATCGGATAATAACCAGCACCAGTTGGATGCCAGAGCATGAACGGTCTGCCATTGCTTTTGCCAGAGAGCAGGGTGTTTATTGCATATCGATAATAGATCACTGGACTAATTACAGGGAACGATTTTTACCCAATCATTTTTGGAAAGACATTCCGGATGACTGGAGTCGCTATCTTCCTAATGAGATATGGGTCTGTGATGATTATGCATTTGCGATGGTAAAGAAGCTAGGGTTTCCCATGGGGAAAGTAGTCCAGATTGAAAATCCCTATCTCATAGAGATCAAACGAGAATTCGATAAAATAAAATTGTGTAAAAACTTTTTGAAGAAAGATATTTGCATCCTGTATCTTAGCGAACCTGTTGCTGATGATGTTGAAAAAACTTATGGAAACGATAATTATTGGGGATATACGGAATATGATCTAATCAGGTCTTTGGTCGAAGAGGTAAATTCATTTCCGAAAAAAGGCATTAATCTCTCTTGGCGTATTCGATTGCATCCAAACGAAACTATAGGAAAATATGAAGCTTTCATAAGGGGAAATCCCGATATAAGCATTTCTCCTAATTCGGATCTACTGGATGACCTGATATGGGCAGATGCGGTAGTGGGTGGAGAAAGCATGGCTCTCGTTGTTGCACTTATCATAGGGAAACCTGTCTTCAGCGTCATTCCTCAATCAGAAAGGAAACAATGCTCTCTCCCCCACAAGAAAATCCACAGCATCAAAAGTTTTCGAGAGGTTATGGAAGCCCTGATATTGATATATCCATTGAAGTTAATCCGATCGATGAAAGGGAATGACGATGAAACTGGCCATTAATGGCGGCAAAAACATACGTAGAAAAGCATTTCCAGCATACAAGTATATCGGTGTTGAAGAAAAAGAGGCGGTTAATCGCGTTCTGGATTCAGGCATCCTCTCTCGTTTTCTTGGATGCTGGCATGATGATTTTTATGGCGGTCCGGAAGTTCAGGCGCTGGAAAGGGAATGGGAGAAATATTTCAAGGTTAAACATGCCATCGCAGTAAACTCATGCACGTCGGGACTATATTGCGCTATGGGGGCAACAGGGATTGAACCAGGAGAAGAAGTTATCGTATCACCTTTTACCATGAGCGCATCAGCTGTTGCCCCACTGGTATATAATGCAATTCCCGTTTTTGCCGATGTGGAACCGGACTATTTCTGCCTGGATCCACAAGATATTGAGAGAAAGATAACCCCCCGAACGCGAGCCATAATCGTTGTGGATATTTTTGGCCTGCCCTATGACGTGGAAGCTATCAATTCCATTGCAAAGAAGCATGGTCTATTTGTGATCGAAGATACAGCTCAGGCTCCAGGTGCAATCTCCAAAGGGAGATACGCTGGAACACTGGGTGATATAGGTGTCTACTCCCTCAATTACCACAAACACATCCATTGTGGTGAAGGAGGCATTGTAGTGACGGAGAACGATGAGCTGGCGGATCGAATTCGATTGATCCGAAACCATGCTGAAGCAGTTGTAGATGATAAAGGCGTAACAGATATTAGAAACATGATCGGCTTCAACTATCGGATGACGGAGATTGAAGCCGCGATAACACGTTGTCAGCTGAAAAAGCTGGATAACCTGATTCGGATACGGCAGGATAATTGTGTCTATATTTCAAAAAAGCTTGCTGAAATCCCAGCACTTATACCGGCACAAATACGTGAAGGCTGCACCCATGCCTATTATGTCCATCCTGTAAAGTATAAAGAGGAACTTGTTGGT
>JAABPS010000214.1 GCA_011391835.1 Desulfobacteraceae bacterium | reverse complement strand
CGTTTCACAAAGCCGCCCGGTATCTTAATGTCAAGGTGGTGCTCACGCCGGTGGATGAAAGCTTCAGGGCAATTCCTGCTGAAGTTAAAAAAGCAATAACACCCAATACCATACTTCTGGTGGGTTCAGCCCCTTCCTACGCTCACGGCGTTGTGGATCCGATAAAAGAGCTCGGCAAAATTGCCCTTGAAAATAATCTTCTGCTTCATACCGACGCGTGCGTCGGCGGGTTTATGCTGCCTTACTTTAAACGGCTGGGTGAACCGATCCCGGATTTTGATTTCAGTGTGCCGGGCGTCACATCCATGTCTATAGATCTGCATAAATATGCATACACGCCCAAGGGGGCATCCCTGGTACTGTATCGAAGCAAAGATATTCGGAAACACCAGATTTTCGCCTGTTCCCATTGGACGGGGTATACGATCATCAACAATGCAGTGCAAAGCAGCCGCTCTGGCGGGCCGATGGCTGCGGCCTGGGCGGTTCTCAATTATATTGGAGATGAAGGATATTTGGAAATTGCACGAAAAAAGCTCGAAGCAACAAAAAAAATCGTCAAAGGGATTGAACGAATCAAGGATCTGCGCCTCATGGCAAAACCCGATATGTGTATGCTCTCATTTACCTCCGATACCATCAGTGTTTTTCATCTCATTGACGAAATGAATTCCATCGGCTGGTATATTCAGCCAGCGCTTGCCTTTGAAAATTCAAAGGAGAATATACACCTATCCATTAATTATTCAAATGTGGAATGGGTGGATGATTTTCTGGTAGATCTCGAAAAAAGCGTAGAAAAAATACGACCCGTCAAATTTGGTGAACTGGGTGCTGCTGTGCAAGCAGAATTTTCAAAAATCAATCCGCAGGAACTGACGGACGAAACGTTTTCAGGCATGCTGGATATGGCCGGCATTAAAGGATCAGGGCTGCCAGAAAAAATGGCAGATATCAATGAAGTATTAAACAGCCTCCCCCCGGCGCTTCGGGAAAGACTGCTGGTGGAGTTTATAAATAATCTTTTTGTATGCAAAAAAGAATAATAGCGTTGATCCGGACAGCGAATATAGACAGATTTAAGGTTTTTTCTGCTCTACCATTTCGATAACCTTCTCAAAGTCCTCAGCCGACATTGCACCATGGATGGCCACACCGTTAACCAAAAACACAGGGGTTACGCTAAATCCAAACGTGTTTGCCTCTTTCATGTCATCGTCAATATATTTTGCCAGCTTCGGATTTTTTAAATCTTCTGCCAGTTTCGACTGTTTGATATTCAAAGACTTTACTATATCTTTCAGAGCTTCTTCCTTTTTCTGGTCAACCAGTTCCTGGCTTTCAAATACCATGTCATGAAATTTCCAGGCCTGAACTGCCGATTGGCGGCCGATGGCTTCAAAATACAGGCTGATTCTTTTAGAAAAATCATTATAGGAAAAATGCTTAAAAACAAGACGAAGTTTTTTAGGATATTTCTTCAGCAGGCCTTCCACGGTTTGCGCTCCGTTTTTACAGTAACCACATAGAAAATCTGAATACGCAACAATCACAATCGGAGCCTTGGAGTATCCCAGTGCGGGACGATCAGGATCAATGACAGGGGTAAAGGGAGTTTTCAGTTCAGCTTCCCAGCGCTTTTGCTGCTGGTTTTCAAAGTCTGCCTGTGCCCCCTGCTGAACGATTTTATATGTCTCAATCTTGTTCTGCCTTAAAATATCCAGAACAAGTTCGGGATGTTCTTTTAACAATCCTTGAATTTCTTCCTTTAATTCCTCTGAGGAGCGTCCGGAAGCCCGGAACATGGCGCAGCTGCTGATAAACGTAAAAATAGAAAGAAGGAAAAGTAATTTTTTCATCATAAGTCCCTTTGTTAAAAAATTAAAGGTTGTGTTTTAAAATCATCTCTCCAGAAGCACGGGTATGGAGGCTTTCCGGATAATAAATGCTGTGGTGCCTCCAAGGATAAGATCCCGAAGGCGGCTGTGGCTGAAAGCCCCCATGACGATCAGGTCTGTTTGTGTTTGTTCTGAATAATCAAGAATTTCTTTGGCAGCATCTCCCTCAAGAGTTTTGATTTCACATGCTACCTGATACGGACTAACAAATTCATTCACTTCATCTGTCAGCTTTTTGCTTTTTTCTTCATCGCTGGTGACGAAAACAACTCTAAATCGAATATTTTTATCGGCAAAATGTTCGCAGGCTGTTTTAAGGGCCTTGTTGGCCTCAATACTTGCGTCGTAGGCAACGAGCACACTTTTTATCTCGCGAAATGTACTGGGTGTGACAAGAACCGGACGGGGGGATTTCCGCACCACAGAATCGGTTGTTGAACCGAGCAGCCCTGTTGACCATTGCTCATGCTCGCCCCTCTGGGCAATAACGACCAGATCAACCCGCTTGGCTTCATCCGCTATCACATTGGCGATAACACCGGACATTCGTTTCAATTTTGGATGAAAGGATTTTTCAGCACATCTATTTTTAAAATCATCCAGAATCACATTCCCCCTGTCTTCAAGGATTTTTTGAAATTTGGGGAAATAATTCTGAAAGGGTGTAAATCCAAGCGAGCCGGAGATATCGCTTAAAAATGGCCCTTCCAGCGACCGGATGTCGATAACATTTAACCCTGTGATTTCCGCACGAAAAAGGGAAGCGAGATAGAGCCCATAATCCAGAGCTGTCTGGCTACCGGTTGAACCGTCAGTGGGGATAAGAATGCTTTTTATCATGACATACACCTCGTTGCTTTTTTAGTTGTGCCTGATACATGCCAATTTAAAAACGATGCTATATTCTACAAGAAATCTTTGATTTGTAAATAAAAAAATGTTAGGAATTTTACATCAGTGATGGCTGGCTCTTTTCATTGCTTTGAAACAGCATTACAGCTTCTTTTAACAGGAGTGAGTATATCATGAGTTATGACCAAATGAAACGAAAGAACAGAATCGCACAGTGGGCGTTTGATGCCCGGCCGATCCTTGGCCGGTTTCATCTGTGGCTTGAAGACGTTGATGTGGAATGGATTCGGGGGGATCATCACTCTGATTTAAATGATGTCATTTCATTCGTGGACGCAGGAATGGAAAGACTGCTGACCATGGCCATGGCTGTCACAGCCCTGGGCACAAAACTCTTTGGACGATATGGCGAGGGAGAAGGACTTGATAAAAACGAGATGAACTTGGTCAAAAAAGATGCCGACGCCATATCTGCCTATGCATTGAGTGAAAGTCTTTGGTATCTGACACGCTCCATTCCTGAAAATCACGCAATCATGGTTTGCCTGGGAGAGGGTCTGATGCCAAAAGCAGGTGAAACCCTGGAAATGGGGGCAAATCCGTTGCTTGGATTTGGCAGAATCTATGCCAGGCCCAGAGTTGCCAAGTTTCTGGATGCCAGAGTTCAGAGACTGATAAACGATGTAACTTATCGGTGGGATGATTTTCAACGGGAAATCAAAGGCGCTGGAATTACCATCTGGGGAGCTGCTGTTGATACTCTTGAGAACACCTCCCGGTTTGCCAAAGGCGCAAAAACAGGACCCATGACAGTTCTCCATCTCTTTGATCAGCCCATGGCGATCACCAATCAGTATGAAGGTTATATGGGCAACCTTATATTGCCAAAGGAAGTTATTGATACTGCGAAAAAAGAATCTTTATTAATTGATTTTTTTACGCCGCGGGCCAAAGTCTATCACGCGATTCAGCTCGCGTACCCGGATATAAAAAAGCAAAATATTCATGTGTGGACTCTGCAAGGAAAAGGGCGTGAACCCCGTATCGGTGGGCTCTGGCAGGAATGGCGTGATCTGGGAGTTCACTTGGTGGATGATGAATGGACAGTTCCCACAGGCGGAAAGGCATTTACGGAATCAGGAACTTATGCGCCTACCTATCTCGTTGGCTCATGGATTGATGAGAAGAAAGAAAGACATCTTTTTATTACGGATGGATATGCTGCTTCAGCAGAAGCATTTCAGGCAGCCAGTCTTTATCCAAGCTTAAATCTTGAGGCATCCCTTTCAGTTTTTTCATCCAAATTTAAACTTCCCCATTATCAGGAGCCGGAGATCATGCATTTAGATCCTGATGCGGTTGATTTCTCAGAAAGACTGAGCACAATTTTTGGGAAATCATTGGATGAATCAACTGTCCAGGGCTATCGAAATGACATCCTTCAGGCGAAGAACGCCGGCATCCCGCTGGAAAAACGTACTCTGTCTGCTGATGATTTTATGCCCGAAAAACGATGGGATGTGATGGCCATGACAGGGTATATGCTCCCCGAGCCCTATACCGGGGCGCCGGGTGTAGAACAAGTGTCGGATGACACCTATCGGGTAACCGTACGCCTCTCAACGCCTAAGGGTGACAGGCGGACAACATTCAAGCTGCGCCTGCTGAAATCATTTGAAGAGAGCCGGCTTGTGTTTAAACCGCTGTTGAACCGGTTTTTCAGCGGAGAAAATTACAAGCAACGGGCAGTGAAAATATCCGATTCCGGAAGAATTCGAAACGAGCTTCAGACGCTCTGTTCCGTTGCCCTGGAATATTTTGGTGCCAATGGGGTCAGAGTCTTTTTTGACAGAATCCCCAATGAAGTCATTTCGCCTGAAAGCCAGATTATTCTCCGTGAAGTTCTCCAATGGTATAAACAGAACCATCCCATGTGGTTTGAATGGCTTGAACTGAATTGAGCGTTTCAGGTATTTGACGGATAAAAAAGAAATTGAAACCCATGTGCGATCCGTTACTCGGAATAACCCCTGTTTAAAATTTTGGTTCTCTCCAAAGTTTTAATAAGCGTATTGCAAGAATTGACGAAACCATCACCGCAGCAAATACGCCCACAGTCAGCGAAACACTCCACCCCCACCATAATGGTGCGTTTACCAATACCATTAAACCGGCAATGATCGGCGCCGCAACAACATTCATTAGCGCCACATCCATGGCTGCAGGTGTTTGAAACTCCGGATCCACGATTCTCAGCAGTAAGAGCCCGGATGACACTGTGCCTGTAACGGTGCCGTAGATGGCTGCCGTTCTTTCAATATTGAAAGACTCAATCCGTTTTCCAAAATAAATCACAACAAGTGTTGTCATGATTCCGACAGCCATGGAAATAACCGATACGGGAAGGATGAACTTCCATACAACAACAAGCTGGATTGCCATGACAGTTGATACGATCAAAAAATCGACGGCCCATCCTGTAATTCGTCTTTGTACTCCTGTATTGATAAGGTAATCAATGCCGATCTTGCCAAGAATGACTCTTATAAT
>JAABPS010000213.1 GCA_011391835.1 Desulfobacteraceae bacterium | reverse complement strand
GCCGGCATTTATCGATTGTTTTATAAAGGCTTTTTCCTTTTTCAACCATACATATTTTTCTTCTTCATAAATATTCATGGGGCCTCCCATAATGATTAACCAGTCGTAGTCTTTATCATCTGGGAAAGCTTGGTTCTTATAAAGGTGAGTAAAAGTGGTGAGATGCTTTCGAGTCTTAGCCCATTGCATTATCGATGCTGGGCCTTCAAACGGCACATGCTGAATAAAGTGTATTCTCATTCTTCACCTCAAGTATATTGGTCATCCAAAGAACTATTTATATCCAATATTCTGGATAGCGCCGACTTTTGGGAATATTATTGATAAATAACGCAATGATCAACATAATCATCGAACCGGCTCCAGCAGGTAATATCACATACATATATCCAAGGCTGTGGATTTGTTCACTGCCGATAATTGCGATCAGCGCAGTAGCGCCGCCTGGCGGATGGAGTGTCTTGGTTGCATGCATGACGAATATTGCTGTGGCAACGGCTATGGATGCTGCAAGCCACATCTGATCTGAGAACAATTTAAAAACAGTCACTCCAACAAAAGCCGAGATAACATGCCCGCCAACAAAATTCCGCGGTTGTGCCAACGGGCTGCGAATAGCGCCATAAACTAAAACCGCTGATGCGCCAAAGGAGCCGATAATCATTACCATGTCTGCTTCAAGAAAAAGGTTGAAATGTATATATGCAACTGCGGCAATGCCTAAAAAAGCTCCGATCCACGACCAGATCATTTCAAACAGGTTGACCCGCGGTGGACTTTTAGTAACCGGTTTTATTTTCTTGAAAAACTGCATTAGCCATATCTTTTATTAAAATAGTTTCGCACACCATGAACCGATCAGGTCATCTCGCGAAACAATACCCAGAAGATTTCCGTTTGCTGTGGTGATGGGTATGCGATTGATATTATTTTCTGCCATCATTCTGGATAATTCGAATATCGTGCTGTTTGGCCTTGCGGTAATTGCCGGGGATGTCATGATATCCCTTGCCGTTTTTTTTCGAATGGGTATTGCCAGACATCCTTTGTTGGACAAACATTCCGCTATGATACTCATGAAAGATCCAGTATGGTGGGCTTCCATTTTCCGTAGAAAATCTTTTTCAGATATTACTCCAAGAACAATGTTTTCGCTGTTAATAACAGGCACGCCTGAAATATCGTTCTCCGCCATTCGGGTGGCTGTTTCAATTAAATCAGTATCTGGATTTACAACGATAACCGTTTTAGTCATGATATCCTGAGCGGTTACAGATTGGCCTAAGCGTTGAATAGCATGAGTGTAAGCAGATTTGTATATTTCCCTGAAATCATTTGATGTTATATCAATATATCCTGTCATGTCTTTCATGGCAGACATGATATCTTCGTCGGTTAATTCTATTGAAATAGCTCCAAAATTTCGGCATTGTTTATCGTTTTCCACGGTCCTTCTCCTAATTTATAACAGTTCCAACTCTATGGCAATTTACGTTAAACATAAGCCGTTTTCATTGACCTAAGTCAATTTTTTTATTCCCATGTTGATATAACTATACATACACTTCATAAGGATTTCATGAATGAAAATAAAGATCGCTGTCTGGAATATTCGAAATTGGATACAACTCGGACTATTTGTCTTTACAATAGGAATAGGTTTTCAGTTTTATCTGTTTGTAAAGCAATCCTCCGGTGATGGTGAAATAACAATTGCAAGACCAGCAGGAGTTGAAGGATTTCTTCCCATTGGCGCACTTATGGCATGGAAACGGTTTCTTCTTACTGGTGAGTGGGATACCATTCATCCGGCTGCTATGGTTATTCTTGGATTTGCCGTGAGCATTTCATTTCTTTTTAAAAAATCGTTTTGCAGCTGGTTTTGCCCGGTGGGAACTTTATCTGAGTGGCTGTGGAAAACCGGTGAACGGGTTATTGGGAAAAATTTTACGATCTATAAATGGATCGAGCTTCCTTTACGCAGCGTGAAGTATTTTCTTCTTTTCTTTTTTGTTTATATTATTGCACGCATGAATTCTGCTGATATTTATGCTTTCCTGCAAAGCCCTTACTACAAAATAGCAGACGTAAAGATGCTCAATTTTTTTATTCGCATGTCACCGGCAACGGTTTGGGTGATTACCGGTTTGATAGTCGGATCAATTGTAATCCGTAACTTTTGGTGCCGTTATTTGTGTCCCTATGGAGCGTTGATGGGCATCGTTTCGTTATTTAGCTTATCACGGATTATAAGAAATCCAAAAACGTGTATTCAATGCAGCCGATGCGTTGAGGTGTGCCCTTCATATTTGCCGGTAAATCTAAAAAATAGGATTGACACTCCGGAGTGCTCTGGCTGCATGGATTGTACCAATGTATGCCCGGTTGACAAGACGCTGTATTTTCAAAACATTTTTCCAAAGAAAATAGTATGGAAAACATCTGTAGTTGGGGTTTCAGCGATTCTAATACTTGCTGGCAGCATATATCTGGCTCAAATTACAGGCCGTTGGCAGACCCATGTTTCGAAGCAGGAATTTAAAAAAATGAGGCTGATGATGATTGATTCACCGGAACTAACCCATCCGACTTTTCCAGCCCAGAAACAGCAACGGAGCGATTAATTATTTTTCGGTCACTTTTAGTGTAAATGTATCAATGATCGTTCCGTCAGGTTTTAGCGCTTGAAAGATGAATGTATCTTTATTTATCTCTGCTTTACAATAATGATACGTTTTGGATGTGGTGATCACATGTGGAGAGTACGGCTCCGGTTCAAGTAATGGTGCACCGCCCCCTCCTGTCGTAATATGGTAAACACCATTTACAAGGGCTCTTGCATAGTAATGATTGTGACCCGCGAAAACGGCGGTTACCTGGTGCTTTTCGAATACAGGCTGAAAAAGTTTTTGAACTGTTTCATTATTTTGATGCATTTCATCACCACCTGCAGACCAGCCCGGTTCATGAAGACAGACAAACTTCCATGGTTTATTTGTGGATTCAAGATCTTTTTTGCACCACTCAAGCTCTTTAGTTTCTAAATTTTGGGAAAACTGATCCAGTATTACGAAATGGGCGGGTCCATAATTAAAAGACCAATATGTGTCTTTAATAAAAGGATAAGAAAAATATTTTTTGAAAAGCGTTAAATTTTTATCAACGTTTTTATAGTCAGCAAGATAGAGCTCATGGTTGCCCGCACATGAAAGAATCGGAAGAGATGCCATCATTTCTCGTATGTTGGAATTTGCTAATCCGAAGGTTTCATTGTTCCAGCTTGATTCTTCAGCGCCAAATGTAACCATATCTCCAACAAAAAGAACCAGTGTCTGCAATTTGGGATCATTGGTATAATCCGATATGATTGAACCTGCAATTTCATTATGAATATAGGGGAAAGACCGTGTATCGCCGTAAACGAAAAATTTGATTTTATTTTCATCGTTTCCAGGCGCTGTAAAAAATGAGCCCGGGTTCTCATCGTTACCAGCGATAACTTTATAATAATATTTTGTTCCTGGTTTTAATTTTACAACGGAGTACGAATGCTGATGATCTTTATTGTATTCTTTTGTAGTTGCGCTTCCTGAAGAATACGATGTATCCGGGCCCCAATGGATAATGCAGTCAGCAGTATCATTTAACTGCCACATGACTTTCATTTGAGAGTTATTTCCATCGTAAATCAGATATGGGCCCTTGAGGAATTGATAATTTAAAATAGATGGTTCGGTTGAAGGATCGGCCAATCCTGTCTGGTATAAACAGAGGATAAGGGCAGCAAGAGAAAGATAATAAAAAATCCAATGTCTAAACAGATATTTTTTATAAGCTTGTTTCATTATTAAACTCCCTTTTAATGATATTGTTATAGATATCTGTAGGCAGAGATTATATAGTAAAAGCTGTCTCTTAATCGGATGATGGTTGTTTTGCTCCACTTGATGCCCAGCATTATTTGCCGGCGAGGCAAACGGGCTCCAAAAAGGCATCAGGGGCGTTGATGCGTGTATGAGTATAGTGTATTTTTATAACATAATTTATGAAAAATACAAGTTGAGAAATTTATTCGTTTATCATTTTCATGGTTTCTATTTTAAGTTGATTTGCTTAGGGCGCCCTTTATTCTAAAAAACATTTACTTCTTCTATCACCATTATACTGACTGGTTAAAAAGAACTGAGCCCAACCACTTGAAATATAGGACAAATAATTGCTTTTTTCCGGCCAGGATATAAAAAACATCGAATGCTCGTGGTGCATCCCAATTTCGCTGATGTGTCGTTTTTTTAAAAATATATAAATAAATTATCTTGCTATTGTGTATAAAGGTGCTTATGATACATCATCAATTAAGTCCCGCTGTCAATTAGCGGGATAGTTTCTTTCTGTAGGAATTATTCGTTTTGAAACGCTATCATCCTTCAGTTTGCAACATTGAAATTTTTTGAAAGGAGGATGATATTATGACAAATGGAACTGTTAAGTGGTTTAATCCAAACAAAGGTTTTGGATTCATCGAACAGGAAAACGGACCGGATGTATTTGTGCATCACAGCGCAATTAATGCGACCGGTTTTAAATCCCTGAGCGAAGGTGATCGCGTGACGTTTGACATCGAGCAAGGCCCAAAAGGTCCGGCCGCTGCCAATGTAACCGCTGCATAACCTGCTTTTTGAAGCAATGAAAGGCATCTCCTGTGAAAAGCGAGATGCCTTTTTTAATTACCTCTCACACAAAATACGATGCTGCTCGATGAGATTCTTTTCCCTCTTATCATCAATCTGATTGATCCGGCAGTCAAAAAGAAAGGAAAAACCATGGCAAAATCTAATTACCAGTTCAAGAAACGTCAGAAGGAATTGGACAGGAAAAAGAAGAAAGAGGAAAAAAGACAGCGCAAGCAGGAAAACAAGGCGGGTCAAAGCAATGAAACTGAAAAAGACCCGGATCCTTTGAATGATGGCCAGTAATCCTCGGAACTGCCAAGCATCGATCCTGGGAACTAATCAATGGCAATAATAGAACATAAAAAAGACCCCGCAGAAAAAAAGCAGGCCGGTTTTCATGAAGGCCAGAAAGTGGCCCTGGTTATTTTTTCTCAAACAAAGATGGGATTTCTCGCTGTTATCAACGGCACTCACAAGGGGATCCTGTATAATAACGAAGTATTTCAGCCTCTGAAAATAGGCAATGAAATAGATGGATATATCCGAAAAGTGCGTAACGACCAAAAAATTGACCTTTGCCTCCAAAAGCCAGGCTACAAAGCCATTGATGCCCTTCTGCGAAAAATTA
>JAABPS010000212.1 GCA_011391835.1 Desulfobacteraceae bacterium | reverse complement strand
TTTGAAATGGGCTATTTCTTTAATCAATTCGAAATCGCTGTTTAATGCGAGGTACCATCACCCTTGAAAATATCGCTATCGTTTTAAAACAGCCCCGGTACCCTGAAAACATCGGGGCTGCGGCCAGATCCATCCGCAATATGGGCATTGGAAGACTCCTGGTTGTGGACCCTGAAAATTATGATGTTGAAAAAATATTGAAGCTGGCAACCCATGAGGCGGCTGATATTGTGGAGCAGATAGAAATCTATCCCGATACCCAAACTGCCCTGGCGCCATTTAACTACGTGGCTGGCACGACCGCGCGGCTTGGCGGACAGCGACAGGCTGTCATTTGCCCATCCAGACTCGCTGAACGTATCATACCGATGTCGAAGAACAACCAAGTTGCTATTCTCTTTGGCCCTGAAGACAAAGGCCTTTCTAATGAAGATCTCAGATTTTGCCACGCATTGGTAAATATCCCGACAGCGGAATTTTCATCGATTAACCTTGCCCATGCGGTCATGATTATGTGTTATGAGTTGTTTAAAGTATCGGTTGGAGGGGAAACTCGGTTTACGCCCCGGCTTGCCACCCGGCATGAACTTGACGGCATGTATGACCAGCTCAAAGACGTACTGATCCGGATAGATTTTATCAACCATGAAAATCCGGATTACTGGATGAACCGGCTGCGTCAATTTTTTAGCCGTATGCAGCTTCGGGCCAGGGAGGTGAGTATTCTTCGGGGTATCTGCCGTCAGATTGATTGGTACAGCGATAAGCGCTATGAGGATGGACTCAAGGCAAAGGAAAATAAGAAATGAAACTTATTCGATTTGGCGAAAAAGGAAAAGAAAATCCCGGATTGCTCATGGAAGATCGGATTGTGGACTTACGAAGAATTTTTCCAGGCATCCCTGATATTGGAGAAGCGTTTTTCAGACAAGGGTGGATTGAAAAGATCAGAGAAGTGACAGAGCCGGGAGAGAAAATGGAAGTGCGTTTGTCATGGCCGGTTCATCATCCCTCAAAGATCATCTGTCTTGGGAAAAACTATGCTGAGCATGCCAAGGAAGGAGGGCTGGATATTCCAAAGAAACCTCTGCTTTTTTGTAAGACGCCCAATACCTTGTGCGGCCCGTATGATCCGATTCTACTTCCATCCGGCTCTGGACAGGTGGATTGGGAAGTGGAGCTGGCGGTCATCATCGGCAAACAAGGAAAGCGGATTAAAAAAGTGGAGGCTTTTGAGTATATCGCAGGCTATACAGTCATGAATGATGTCTCCGGAAGGGAAGCCCAGTTTTCAGATCAACAATGGTTTCGGGGCAAGTCCTTTGATACCTTTGCACCCATGGGCCCAGCACTGGTGACTGTTGACGAGATCGATGATGTGCAACATCTGAAACTCACAACCTTTGTGGACGGTGTTATGATGCAGGACGGAAATACCCGGGATATGATCTTTGATATTCCAACCATCATCGAATTTATCAGCAAAGATATGACGCTGATACCGGGCGATATTATCTCAACCGGAACGCCTGACGGAGTGGGAATTTTCAGAAATCCGCCAGTTGTATTAAAAGAAGGAAGTGTGGTTGAATGCAGTATTGAAAAGATTGGCTCAATAAAAAATCGGGTGATAAAAGAAAAATAGCAAATCGATCCTCCATCATATTATGGTGACAGATCTTTTACAATTACCTTTAGAATATATAAAGCAATAGCGAATTCTATCCATGACTTATTTTTACCGGACAAATGGGATAGTTCGGCGGACATATCTTGAAATGATAACCAGGTAGGGAATAAGGTTTCTGACAAGCTGACGCTTGTATTTTTGGAGAAAACACCTGAAACCTCTACGGCTACGGAGCGAAGATCAATCCTTTAGTGGGTTTCTCGGGAGGACGGGCATTACAGTCGCCAAACCAGCAGACAAATTTATGAACATACCACACGCGGAATCTAACCATTCCGTCCTCAAGGCAATGCTTCTTAAGAAGGTCGTCAGCGGATCTTCTGTGCTTTCGATAATCCAGGCGCTTGAGCCGCATGAGTTGATAAAGCGCGTCGTGAATGAGAGATGCGCGCATGAATGTTCTGGTATCGATCGTTGGGCCGCTGGGGCCATCCCATGCGTAACCTTCTTTGATGGTCAATTTGCCTTTTGCTGTCAGTCGAACAAAGTCTGTTTTAATACTTTTCCCTCGGATGGCGATCTGTACGGTGTAACTTTTCCTCAATAATTGGTACTTGTACTTTCTGATTTTTCGGAATGCGATTTTAGGTTTTGGCATTTTTCTTTCTCAATTTTAATCCACGGGCGGTACAATATCATTTACAAAAGAAATGTTCAATCCAATAACAATTAATATTTTTAATTGACAATATGTTTATAGGTATTAATTTTCAAAAAGAATACCACAAAGTGGCATTAAATAGGATGCGGACGTTTAAATACACCTAAATACCTATCGACAATCAAGGAAATACTTTATTCATTACGATAAGGATATTTTATAAAAAGCACATCTTTTCAGGAGAATACAGGAGATGCGGAAGATAGAGATTACCCGGAGGGACTTCATAAAGGGAATTTCAGTCACCGGAACACTTGCCTATTTGAATGGATTCGGCCGTGTAAAAAAAACATATGCGAATGGTGAAAAATCCCAGTTATTTTGTGTGGAGAACTGCCCTGTTCACGATGGCCATTACAGGCATGTTGGAATGGATGCTTTAATCGATGTACTTGCTATGAATGGGCTGAAACTATTCAGGACAAACAAAAGTCATCGATGGGGGAGCCCGCAGGGTGTTATCGATGTAAATGATGTGGTTCTTATTAAAGTGAACTGCCAATGGAAATGCCGGGGGACTACCAATACAGACGCACTAAGGGGGTTGATTTATAGAATTCTTCAACATCCCGATGGATTTAAAGGAGAAATTGTCATCTTTGAAAATGGCCAGGGCCGGGGAGGATTTGATGGCATTCTCCAGGGTGGCTCATCCTATGATGCCTGGCCTGATATAGCAGATAACATCCATATAAATGCCGAAGAAGAAACCCTTCTGACTGTAGATTATTTGGTTCATACGGTTTTTAAAGACTACCCGGTATCATCTTTTTTGCTTGATCCCGTTCGGTCTACCTTTATTGCCTCTGACGACTATGTTACCGATGGATATCGAATTGTATCCGATATATCATATCCCTGTTTTACTTCTTCAGGGGGAAACCGGATTGAACTATATGAGGGAATTTGGAATGGATCGGAACATGCCGCTAATCTAAAGCTCATTAATTTTCCTGTGTTTAAACATCATGGAGGGACCGGGGTTACTGGTTCGCTGAAACATGTTTACGGCATTCTTTCAATGTCTGATGGATATTCGAACATTCGGCATTATAATCAATCAGGAATTCAATGCGGAAAAATGATACAACTTGTAAGGGTGCCTGACCTGAACATTATCGATTGCATCTGGGTCAGTCATGAAAGCCTTCGCGGGTATCCTCCTGCAACCACATATCGCACAAATAAATTAGTCGCAGGTATTGATCCAGTAGCGCTCGACTATTATGCAAGCAAACATATCCTGTATCCATTGGGTGGAAGTTTGGTCAGTGAGCATGACCCCGATACTTTCAACGGATTAATCAATCATCTTGCTGGTGCAATGAATTATATTAACAGCAATGGCGGAATTGGGGGAAATCCGGTTCAAACAGGAGATGATAATATATATGTTCATACAGTAAACGCTCAAACATATAAAAAAGCCAAACCCTGGATCCCCCTGCTCTTGCTTGACTCGTGATTCAATTGCACGGCCGATCGGCAATGAGGCTTAATTCTTATCGCCAAGTATTTCATCCACCGCAGTCACTTTTTCCAAAACTGTTTTCAATTGATTATCCAATATGCTATACTATACCTAAAATTCATATGCTTTTTAAAGAATTTTCCAATGGCCCAAAAAAAATCCCCCGAAAAATTACTCCAAAGAATTAAAAACCTGGAAAGTCAGATCCGTGAATGCAATCGTCAGAAAGAACAGCTTGAAATAGTATTTAATTTTACACCGGATTTGATCTGTTCAGGGAATTTGCACGGGTACTTTACCAGGATTAATGCCTCCTTTAAGCATATATTTGGATATTCAGAAAAAGAATTTCTGAATAAGCCGTTTATCGAGTTTATCCATGAGGAAGATGTTCAAAAGACGAAAACGGCATTGGCAGATGCGGAAAAAGGAAAGAAGGATATTTATTTAGAGAATAGATGCAAATGCAGGGATGGATCGTACAGATGGATAGAATGGAGGATTTTGGCACGAGCAGAAGAAAATCAGTTTATTGCAGTGGGCAGAGATATCAGTGGACGAAAAGCTACTGAAGAACTGCTAAGAGAAAGCGAGGCAATATACCAGGATCTGTACAATAATGCTCCGGATATGTTTGTCTCAGTTGACGTAAAAACAGCAAATATTATTGGATGCAATCAAACGCTTGCAGACAGTTTGGGGTATAAAAAGGAAGAGATTATTTATCGGTCGGTCTATGATTTATATACTCCCGAAAGCGCAGAAAGAGTTAAATCAATTTTATTTCCGTTGTTCGTTAAAACCGGGGAATTAAAGGATGAAGAGCTGCAACTAAGGAAAAAAGATGGCCGTATTATGGATGTCCGGGTAAATACGTCTGCTGTTCGAGATAACAAAGGGAGTATTCTTTATACCCGGTCTATTTTTCATGATATCACAAAACGTAAACGCATGGAAGAAGAACTGCGGCATAGTGAAGAAAAATACCGGACCATATTGGAAAGTATGGAGGAAGGATATTATGAGCTCGACCTTTCCGGAAAGATAACATTTATGAATGACGCATATTGTAACATGCTCGGATATACCCGCGATGAATTACTGGGCATGAATTATTGGAAAGAAAAATTCAGAAGGGCCTTTCCCGAGGCAGCTGATAAAATGTTTCATGTTTTTAACACAGTATATAAGACAGGGCAATCAGCCAGTGTTGAAAAATATGACGTGATCAGAAAAGATGAAAGCATTGGTGTCCATGAGCTATCCATATCATTAATGAAGAATAAGGAAAATAACCCCATCGGATTTCGAGGCCTCATTCGTAATGTCGCTGCACGTATCAGGGCGGAGGAAGAAAAAAGAAAAATAGAGGCGCAACTTCAGCAGATACAGAAAATGGAGGCAATCGGCACGTTGGCTGGAGGCATTGCACATGACTTCAACAACCTGCTGATGAGCATCCAGGGCAAAATTTCCATC
>JAABPS010000023.1 GCA_011391835.1 Desulfobacteraceae bacterium | reverse complement strand
GGAAATGTTTGATCAAACGTATCAGCCGATACTTGACCAGTGGACGGATGGAAAGCTGGACCGAAAAACATTTTTAAAAAAGACTCACTGGTATGCTAACTGGAAAATGGACGATGAACTATACGCAGATATCCTCGAGTATCTGAAGGAAAAAAGGATCCGGTTGATTGCTCTTAATGTCCCCTTCCATATTCCTCCGAAAATAGCAACCGGTGGCATTGCCAGCCTTTCTGAGGCTGAAAAAAGATACCTGCCTGAAGAGATCAACCTATCCAATAATGAACACCGACGGTATGTAAAGAAAATATTTGACCTTCATCAAGTCATGGGGATGGATGATTTTGAAAACTTTTATTCTGCGCAGTGTGTATGGGAAGATGCCATGGCAGAAGCCATTGCCCGTCATGCGGGAAGCCATAAAATGATTATCATCACGGGGAACGGACATATTGTCCAAAAATTTGGAATTCCGGATAGAGCATACAAAAGAACCGGTGCTTCGTTTCGAACGGTGGTACTCACATCTGCAGGAATGGATGCCGGGCTGCCCCTTGCTGATTATATCTGGATAACACCTTCTCGGAAAAGAGGCTTACCACAATATGATTTTTAACCGCACTTGGTAAACCCGCAGAAATGACAGGTCATGCAGCCTTCTTCAAAACTGATGGTCTGTCCGCAGTCCGGACAGGTTTCACCCGTTAAGCTGTTTTCGAATTTGCGTTCGCTCTGATATTGAACGTTATTTTTTAAATACCTTTTTTCCAGCACCTTGGCAATGGCATCTGGTATGGATAATACAAGCCCTCCCTCTTGAAAAACAGGATTCTCTCCGCCAATTCCTTTTAGCTGTTCCACAATTTTTTCAACTCTTACCCCGGACCGTAATGCCAGTGACACAAGCCGTCCGATTGCCTCTGTTTTTGCTGTTGTGGATCGACCTGATTTACCAATGGTTGCAAATACTTCAAACGGCTGTGAATTATATTCGGTTACGGTCACGTAAAGATGGCCCATACCTGTCTTCATTTTGGTTGTAAAACCCTCCAGTGTCTCAGGCCGTTTTTTAGCAACCTTTAAAAATTCCTCGGCATGCTTTTTATTCTCTGCAAAGGAAAGCACCTGATGTTCCTTGCTCCCATCCCGATATATGGTCACCCCTTTACATCCGAGCTCATATGCCAGATTATATACTTTTAAAACGTCCTCCACCGTTGCATCTCGCGGCAGGTTAACTGTTTTTGAAACTGCATTGTCCGTATATTTTTGGAAAGCAGCTTGCATTTGGATATGCCATTCAGGTGACACATCGTGTGCAGTAACAAAGATGTTTCGTACGTCCTCTGGAATTTCAGAAATGTTCTTGATACTTCCTTTTTGCGCGATCTCATCCATCAGCTCCTTGCTGTAGAATCCTCTTTCTCTGGCAACGCTTTCAAAATAAGGATTTACTTCAATAAGCTCGTCATTATCCATGACATTCCTCACGAAACTCAGAGCAAAAAGCGGCTCAATGCCGCTGGAGCATTCCGCGATGATGCTCAGTGTGCCGGTAGGCGCTATGGTGGTTGTGGTTGCATTTCGATACGCGCAGTCCTTTCTGTCTTTGAAAATGCTTTTTTCAAAATTCTCAAACACGCCTCTTTCTTCAGCCAGGCACGTGGACGCTTCATGGGATTCTTTCTGGATAAAAGCCATTACTTCTTCAGCGATAGCAAGCGCCTGTTCTGTATTATACGGCACGTTAAGCTGATACAGCATGTCCGCAAAACCCATAACACCCAGACCAATTTTCCGGTTTCCTTTTACCATCCTGTCTATTTCCAGAATAGGATACTTGGACATATCGATGGTGTTATCCAGAAAATGGACAGCGCTCCATACGGTTTCCTTCAGCCCTTCATAATCAATTGCCGGATCATCATTACTTTCAATCACAAACTTCGCCAGGTTAATGGAACCAAGGTTGCACGCTTCCATGGGAAGCAGCGGCTGCTCTCCGCAGGGATTTGTCGCTTCTATTTCGCCCAGCCCGGGCGTTGGATTATGTCGGTTCAATTTGTCCAGAAAAACAATTCCCGGATCTCCATTTTCCCATGCCTGTTTGACGATGGTATGATATACGTCAGCCGCATTTAATTCATTCGTCTTTTTCTTATCACTGGGATCGATGAGTTCGTACGTACCGTTTCTTCTAACCGCCTCAATAAAGGCATCGGTAATACCAACAGAAATATTAAAGTTGTTCAGCTCGCCGTTATCTCTTTTACAGGTGATAAATTCCATGATGTCGGGATGATCAACCCGCAAGATGCCCATGTTTGCCCCGCGCCGTGTGCCTCCCTGTTTTACCTGTTCAGTGGCTGTGTTAAATATTTTCATAAAAGAAACAGGTCCGGAAGCCACACCTCCTGTCGTACCCACACGGCTGTTTTTTGGCCGTAATCTGGAGAAGGAAAAGCCGGTTCCGCCACCGGATTTATGAATCAGCGCTGCGTTTTTTAAAGAATCGAAAATGCCGTCCATGCTGTCTTCAATGGGCAGAACAAAACAGGCCGCCAGTTGACCCAGCCGTCTTCCTGCATTCATCAGTGTGGGAGAATTCGGAAGAAATTTAAATGTTGTCAACATGGTGTAAAACGTCTCTTCGATTTCCTTTATATTTGCATCATTTCCATAATTATTTTCAGCTCTGGCAATATGATGGGCGACTCTTCTGAACATTTCCTCGGGCGTTTCCGTTACCCGTCCTTTGCTGTCTTTCCTAAGATATCGTCTTTCCAGCACTATTCGTGCGTTATCTGAAAGTTCAAGCCCCTTTTTTACAAAAATCGACTTGTCCAGGTGGATGGGGGAGGATTTCTTAAGGCCAAAACTGTTCAGTTTTGATTCGATTATCTTTTCTATCATCGGCATGGTGATGGTATGGAGATCCATTTTTGTGATTTCTTCGCGTAAAAACTGGCTGATGTCTATGGCCTGATCTTTGTTAATGGGATTGTCCCTGGTTAAAATATCCGAAAACAGATGATCATCCCACCGGTAGGTACCTAAATCGAATCGAGCATCCTCTGTAACCAATATTTTTCCTTTCTGACCCATTGATCCTCTCCATTGTTTTTTATAAGGTAATCGCCTGATATGCCTAAAGTAGAATTACCATTCTCATACAATATGTAGTATGTCAAGAAAAAATAAACCCAATATATGCAGTTTTATACCCTTTTGAGCATTTGTTTCTATTATAGAACTATTTCCCCCAGTAGTCTATACCAATGATGAGATGCCACCTGCTGTTTAGCTGCAAGGCGGGAAGATTGGAACGATCAGAAGCAGGGTTCGTATAAGTGAGAGAGTTGCCGAAAATTTGCTAAAAAGATTTAAAGATACGCACTTCCTTAAAACCAGAAAAATTCTAACTTACTGTATTTATTGTTTTAATCTCTTTAAAATTTGCTGACAGAAGGATTACAGGATGTCCCCCTTGGTTATCAGCCTTTCATCAGTCCCAGTGCCTACCAGTCCCTCTTTTTGATGGATTCAGAATCTTTTGTTTCCCGCGTTACTCAGTCTCTTTGATAACCTGACCTCTGGACGTAAAAGAAATTCCCTGTTGCATCTGAGCGCCGATCATAATGGATTCAATTATGGGTTCTGAAACTCTGTTTTTTGATTCCCATTTGACAATAAAGTTGGCGCCCGAACCCCCGCCCTTATCGGATTCTTTTATCACCACGCGGGTGGACGCCATCGGGTTAAGTGTTAAATTTTTTTGGAGGTACTTTTTCAGGAGTTTCCCATTCGAATCATAATAATCTATTGCTGTAACAGTTATCGGCTGATCCGGGTCGGTATTTCGTATACTCAACGTAGCCGTAAGATAAAAAGGCAGTTCACGGTTTCCGCTGTATATATGCGAATAAATCGGAACATAGATTGTTTGCCCTGTATATCTTTTGACTTCGGACAGGGCATGGTTAGTCGTTAATAGCAGAATGGCCGTTAAAATGAACCCGCACAAAATTATAGGCCAATGCAAATAGGTGACAGGTATATTCTTCATCATTTTTATTTCTCCTCTGTTTCAGGTGTTGTTTTCAATGTCGGACAAGTTTTTTAAAAGCCTCAATTTGCTCAATATTGCCCATCACAGCGACGGAATCCCCCTCGGCAAAACGATAATGAATATCCGGATTTGGAATTACTTTTTTGTTATGCACGATGCCTACAACAGAAACACCCGTTTTGGTGCGTATGCCCAGTTCCATAATACTCTTTCCGTTGACGAAACTGTCGTGAGGTAAAGTAATCCATACCAAATCAAACTGATGAGCAGCCAGTTGCAGCTGTGTCAGAATTGAATACCCGGCATTCATCTGGTATAAGGGCGCGTATAATCGATGCCGAACCTGATCCGTATACTGTAAAATTTCACCTGCCGGAATGTTCAGGGAAAGCAATGTCTGGCGGGTGATCTCCAGACCTGCTTCAAGCTCCGGCAGCACAATCTCCCTTACTCCTGAATCACTCAGCGTTTGCATCTGCTCCATACATTCCGCTCTGGCCACAATATGCAGCTTCGGATGAATCCGGCGGGCCTGCCTGACAACAGAATTCGTAATAACTGCCGCAGGTGTTGTGACAATTAATGTTTTTGCATGTTCAATTTCAGCTGCCTTAAGAACTGTAGGTTGACAGGCATCTCCATAAATCAGAGGCAATCCAGTTTTTTTGAATCGCTCAATTTGCCTTGAATCAAGTTCAATGATCACAAAAGCGAATTTTAAAAACTGTAACACCTGCGCCACATAAGACCCCACCCTCCCTCCTCCGGCAATTATGACATGATCCCTCAGTCCATTCCGAGGCAGATTAATCGTCTGCAGCGCTTCATGCTTGAACCATTTGTTTTTAACCGCATAAAGAGGCGCTGTCAAACCTGAAATAAAAGGGGTTAGAACCATCGTGATAACTGCGGTGGTGAGAATCAAGGAATAAAGATCATTATTGATGGAATGTGTCTTGAGACCGACTCTCGCAAGCACAAAAGAAAATTCTCCGACCTGCGAAAGCCCTAACCCGACAGCTAAAGGAACAACATTGCCGTATCCGAAAAAAGGAACCAGAATCCCGAAAATCAGACTCTTGCCGATGACAATAAGCAATGTCATGAATAAAACTGTTTTTAGGCTGGAAAACAAGAAATCAATATCCAGCAGCATTCCGATTGAGACAAAAAAAAGTAGACCGAAGATATCGCGTAAAGGGATAATATCGCTTAATGCCTGATGACTGTAATCTGATTCACTTAAAATCATGCCCGCCACAAACGCCCCGAAAGCAAACGAAAGTCCAAACAGATATGTGGCGTAACCGATCCCAAGTCCGGTGGCGGTTACCGTCAATAAAAAAAGTTCTCTCGAATTCCAGTCTGCGATATAGGCCATCACGCGGGGAATTATTCGAATCCCTATAAAGGCCATACCAGCAAGAAAACAGGCTGCTTTAAACGCCGCCCAGCCGAGAAGAGGCAACCCTGTTTGTGGGTTGCTTAACTGAGGAAGAATAATCATGAGTGGAATCACGGCAAGATCCTGAACGATCAGCATACCGATCATAACTCGGCTGGAAAGTGTTCCAAGCAAACCACGGTTCATCATGGTTTTTAAGATGACCATCGTGCTGGAAAGAGAAATCAATGCCCCGATCCAGATGGACTCACTTCTCCCAAATCCGAACCATTGCCCGATTGCAAATCCATAAGCGACCGTCAGAAGTATTTGCACGGGGGTGCCGATAAGAGCAATACGTCGTACAGGCTTCAGGTCTTTGAATGAAAATTCAAGACCCAGGGCGAAAAGCAGGAGTGCCACACCGATCTCAGCCAGAAGCTCAATATTATGAATTTCCGTAACGGTTATGCCGCCGGTATGTGGGCCGACCATTACCCCCGCCAAAATATAACCCAGGATAAGCGGCTGTTTCAGGCGCTGGGCGATCAAGCCTCCAATCAAGGCGGCAACAATAATAATAGCAATATCCGACGCGATTCCCATATTACAAACGACAGTTCATTCTTTCACACTGAAGGTTATAACTTATTAATATTTTAAGAAACATAAACTTTATAATCAAGCATTATTTGAAAAATAGCCTGTTGAGAAATGGCAATTAAAATCTTCCTTTTTTAAAATATCTTGTCCGAGATACTGTTTCATGCTAATAAAAATTCCTGTAAATCATAGCAGGTTCCTGTAAAGTATTTCTAACCTAAGAATCGTTTCAAAAAGGAGAAGAGATATGTTCCAGCCATCTAAGTTGATAAAAATTTCAATGGTAATCGTCATTGGAATTATTCTGCAGATACTCTTAATCACCACTGATGACATGAACTCGCCCGACAGGGTCACACAATTATTTGCCAAATCATATTTTTCTTTGGATAAAGCAGGTATGACCAAACACCTCTGCAGCACACTCACAGAAGATAATAACGTGGTGGATCAATACATCCAGAGCATTGAGAAAGAAGCAAAAGATACGGGGTTTAAACTATATGCCAGAAGTATCATCTACCATGTAAAAACCCATATCATCAGCCTCAATGATTCTGAAGCCCGGGTAAGTATCTCCGGAAAACAGAGACATTCTCTAAATCCTCTCTATACAATGGTTGCAATCATTTTCGGGCTTGGCGAAGTCTATCCATTTGAGGAAACAATTGATCTGATCAATGAGAACGGCCTGTGGAAAGTCTGCGGGAACCCTTTCCCCCTAACCGGATAACGCCTTTTCAGCGGACAGATTTCAACCGAAGGCGAAGATTGAACTAACATCTTCAGAAAAATAATCATGGATGCTATTTATCTCCAAATCCGTCAATTGGCCCGCCAGATTGCTTCTCATTATCCGATCCCTGACTTCTATCAGGACTATGCTTTGGAAAATGATCTGTCGTATCAGTTTTTTGAGCAGAATCCTGTGATTTCCAGATTAAAATTATTTATTACAGAAAGTATTGACAATGATTTCGGACATGGCATGGATCACGCAGCCAAAGTAACCTTGGATGCGGGCGCTCTGATGTTTATCGAAGGAAAATCAGAAGGCTATACAGATGATGTTATTAATCGAAGGGTGCTGATACTCCAATGCGCAGGTCTGCTTCATGATATTAAGCGGAAAGAAAAAGATCATGCAATTAAAGGCGCTGATTTTGCCAGAGAAGTACTTAAGGACTATCCGCTAAATTCTGACGAAGTGGATGACATTTGTATGTCCATCCGGAATCATGAAGCCTTTAAAAGTACGGTTAAAATGAATACACCTGAAGGCACCCTGATGTCCGACTGCCTTTACGATGCGGACAAATTTCGATGGGGGCCCGACAATTTCACCCATACCGTCTGGGATATGATATCATTTCGCAATCCTCCCCTGTCCATTTTTATTGATCATTTTCCAGGTGGCATGGAAGGTATCCTGAAAATCAAAAGCACGTTCCGCACAAAAATAGGCAAAAAATACGGCCCGCAATTCATTGATCTGGGTATTGCCATAGGAACTCAGTTGCTGGAAAAAATTAAAACTGAATTCACTCATGAAAAAACAGAGCGTCCATGAAAAATGCCGAACCTGGCTGAAATCGATTTTTTTACAAAAGGAGGCCAATAGACGTGCACTTCAACTACAAGCAAAATAATACAAATTTCAAAACCGAGGTTATTGCCGGAATCACCACCTTCCTGACAACCATGTATATTATTGTTGTGAATCCAGCTATTCTCAACACCACAGGGATGCCTTTTAGTGCCGTCCTCACCGCTACCGTGCTGGTGAGCGCCTTTACCAGCCTGATGATGGGAATTTACGCGAATAATCCGATTGTACTTGCACCAGGCATGGGCACGAATGCCTTTTTCGCTTTTACGGTTGTGGCGGGAATGGGTGTCTCATGGGAAAAGGCCCTGGGTGCGGTATTCTGGTCAGGTATTATTTTTATCCTTCTTTCGATTTTCAATATCCGCACCTATATTCTCCGCGCTATCCCTCATCAAATCAGATACGGTGTTGCCGCAGGCATCGGTCTGTTTATATCGCTGATCGGGTTTAAAAACGCAGGCTTTGTTGTCCCAAATGCGGCAACAATTATCAGTCGCGGGCCTTTAAACGAAATCACAATCACTTTTCTTGCAGGGCTTCTGATCACCTCTATATTGATAGCAAGGAAGGTTAAAGGAGCTCTGATTCTTGGCATCATTTTTACAACGGTTCTCGCAATACCCATCGGAAGGCTCTGGGGAGATGCAAGTGCTGTTAATTTCGGCAATACAGTGCTTATTTCATGGAAAGGGTTTTTCGCGCTGCCTGATTTCAGCCTCCTTTTTAAGCTTGACCTGATGGGATCTTTAAAACTTTCACTTTTACCGGTTATCTTCACATTTCTTTTTACCGACATGTTTGATTCCATTTCCACCTTTATGGGAATTGCAGAAGCGGGGAATCTGAAAGACCCATCCGGTGATCCCCGCAATATACGACAGTCTATGATCGTGGATTCAATCGGAACCGCGATTTCCGGTTTATTCGGCACCAGTCCAGCCACCAGTTACATTGAGTCTGCCACGGGAATTGAAGAGGGGGGCCGCACAGGGATGGTGGCCATTGTTGCAGGTCTTTTATTTCTTCCATTCATGTTCATTTCGCCGTTGCTTTCGATGGTACCATCCATTGCCACAGCGCCCGCACTTGTACTGGTAGGGATTTTCATGATCAAACCTGTCTTGAAAATAGAATGGGAATCATTTGACAACGCAATCCCTGCGTTTCTCAGTATCATTTTAATTCCGCTGACGTTTTCAATTACACAGGGTATCATCTGGGCATTTTTAAGCTGGACGTTCATTAAACTGTTTACAGGAAAAAAAGAGGATATAACACTCACCCTTATTATTATTGATATTTTCACTATTCTGGCTTTAATCGTGGAATAATTTGACGCCGGTTGAAGGGGGAGGTATTAGGGATAAAAGTCCCTGCAGAAACCAAAAGCGTGACACATGTTCATTGACATAGAGACATATTTTCGATACATGTATGTTACAATGCAATTTTTAATTTTCATATCAATAAAGGGAGGTCATCTATGAGACGGGTCATTCTAACCATCAGTATATTTCTTATTCCATTGTTTCTATTGAGCTGTTCCAGTACGCGAGAAGAACTTCTCAGCAAGGACTATACAAAAATGTCAGATGATGAACTGTTAAAATACTACTATCAAGTAGAAGATGAAATCGCAAAATGCGAAAATAGATCCAGTGGCGCATCTGTCGGTATTGGCGGCGGCAGAGGCTGGGGAAGCGGAGGAGGGTTTGGGGGTGTAGGCGTTGGTGTTTCCAAAGATGTCGGGGGATGCAATGCAGATGACCTTCGGACACGTCGAATCGATCTGAGGCTTGCCTTGAAAAAGCGGGGTCTGAATCCGTAATATCCGGAGTTCTGAATTAAGAATTAAAAAGAGACCTTTGGGAACTGGGGTGTTTTCAAAGGTCTCACTTATTTTCAAGCCCCCGTTTAAATAGTTCAAATGCAATTTTAAGGGTCTGCTTCAGATAGTCTTTTCTTTCATCAATGACTTTCTTGCTTGCCTCCCAGAGAACGACGCCTGAAAATAAGGCCCAGAAAATATCTGCAAGTGCAATGGGATGCCTTTCTATAAACGTACTATTTTTAGCTCCCTCTTCAAATATCTGCGCAATTCCCCCCAGTGATTTACTGGATAATTCTTTGATGTCCAGCATAAGCTGCGGCGAAAGGTTCCGTAACGTTTCACTGGATTGAAGATGAAATAGATTTATAATAATCAGGGGGTCAAATTCATAAACATCATACATTGCTTCTACGAGAGCGTCCAGCTTCTGTGAGGGATTCAGACCTTCTTCCGCATGCACATGATCAACTCTCATTTTAAGATACTGGAGAATTCTCAGCGATAGAGATGCATATAGCTCTTCTTTGTTTTTAAAATAAAGATACAGCGTTCCGGGACTCAATTCAGCATTGGTAGCAATATCTTCCATGGTTGTTTTATTAAAACCCTTTTCTGAAAACACCCTCTTCGCTGAAACCAATATTTGCTGCCGCCGTCTTTCCTTTTCCCGTTCCTTTCTTTCCCTTATTCCCATAATACACCATTTTATGAACATGATTTATTTTACTATGGGCATCTAATATATATCTAATGTTTAGTCAAGATGTATTTCATATCTCAACCGCTTAAAATTAAAATAAATTTATTCAGGATAGCCTTGCAGTTCCTTCAAGTATAGGCCGCATGTACAAAACAGGCCTTTCAGAGACATTTTTGGATATACCAATTATGCCATTGAAATTGAAACAGCGTCTTTCCTGGCGTTCACATACTGTATTTTTACCTGAACCAGATCAGCGGGTTTTAACTCAATATATCCTGAGTCCGGCAGATCACACTCGATCATATAGTCTTTTAGCAGGACCTGATAAGCGTTTTTCCGCTTTTGCAGGACAATAGCCTCTTCACTTTTGCCTATCCTGCTTTCGAGGTATTTTAGTGTCCAGTACTTATTCCGGTTGTTCTGAATCTTCTGGACATAAACCATCGGATCTTGGATGAATTGAATGATCTTATCCAATTCCTGAATACTATACGGATCTTCAAGCCCAAAGGTCGCCCGAATCTGTCTCTGATTGACAAGATCCATGTATTTCCGAATTGGTGATGTGCCGGTAATATAGGCATCCAGCCCGAGACCTGAATGACGCTCTGCCTGATAGTTGAGAATTAACCGGCTTAACACCCTTCGTTGCATATAATTTTGAAACAGAGTGCCTTCAGTCCCCTGAAATAATCGTGACCGCGGATTGCCCTGTGCCCGATATATCGCAGGGATATTTTTTTCCATCAGAAATCTTGCCATACACCAGTTGGCCATGATCATTATTTCTGAAACCAGCATTCGTGAAGGACTTTCTCTATTTATTCTGTTGATGGTAATTTCACCCTCACTATCAATCCATACGTTTATCTCCGGCAGCATAATATGAACTGCACCCTGCTGAATCCGTTTCTGGCGAAATTTTTCCGCAAATTGATGAAGAATGGAGATCATTAGATCACTGTCAGCAACAAGATTGACATCATGATATGTATACTGGTTCTCAACTCTGATAATGCTTGGAATCACCTCATAACCAAGTATTTCAAACGACCGGCTCAGTTTTACCATCACACTGATGGCCGGACGCTGTTTACCGGCAATCAGGCTGAATAATCCCTCACCCAGTTGATCTGGAAGCATGGGTATTTTCTGGTCAGGCATATAAATTGAGCTTCCGCGGATGGCAGCCTCCTCATCAATTACATCCCCTTTTCTTATGAAATGACCTACATCCGTTATATGGATGCCCATTTTGTAAAAATCACTATAATCCTCAATGCTTATGGCGTCATCAAAATCAAGGGTCGACGCTCCGTCTATGGTCATCAGGGGAATATCTGTCAAGTCCGTACGCCCGTGAAAAAAAGATGCTGAAGGAGAAGTACTCCCGGTTGTCATAGCCAGAACGGATGCAGCTCTTTCCACTTCCTCGGGGAACAACACACGTGTATTGTACCGATATAGATCAATATTTTCATTTTCTTTAAAAACACCTGTTTTTAAAAGAATGCCAAATAGTATTTCAGGATCATCGATTCCGGCTCTATTAAGGATGGCTTTGCCAAGATCCGCTTGGCTACTCTCTTTTCCAAACAGATAATAGGATTTTAAAATCTGAAGTACGTCATCCACTTGGTCAAAGATGAAGTTCGGTGAGGAATTATCATTGCCATCTAAAACCCCCTTGAGCCAGTCTCCTCCTTCTTTGATGATGTGGCCTCTGCGGATCAACTCCTGTTCACGGGCATTATTTGTTTCAACCTGTTCTTCTGTATTAGGGAAAAATTGGTCATTTTTAAATTTAAAGTACTGCCGATTATTAAAAATTGTACGCATCACCGCCGACTCATGATCACTTGAAGAATTGTCCGGAAAGCAAAGTTTCGTCATTGTGGAGAGATCTATCCAGACCTGTTCCTTATTTAAGGTTTCCCATAACTCCTTGATATCAATGCCGCATGCCAGAAGGTGTCGCCTTCTGGCGATATCTCTCAAAGCACAAACGGCATTATCTCTGCCTTTGGATAAATCTATTGTGATATCGGATTGATGCAAAATGCGGCGAGCGGCAATGGCCACTTCACGGTTTGTTTCATTCAGAAGCCTGAGCTTCTGCTTCTTCGCATCAATAATCGTGGCACATAGAATTTTCTGACGATCGATATATTCTACAACTGCTCCTGATCTCATGTTAAAATCAATACCAATCGTCTGTGATAAAGTCAATCTCGATAGGAATAAAACTGTCCTATTTTCCATGTTTTACCCCATTTATTGTCCAATGGCAGGATTGGATAAAGCCGGTTTTTCTCATGACATGAAAATCCCCATTCATTTCATAAATTTTATATAGTTCTTGCCAAAACAAAATTCAGATGGTATGAAATTTTTCAATTTTTTTAACGTTAAAGGACATACCCTCTTTTACCGATAATGAACGATACAAAATGGCACAGAAAAAAGTTTCAATAGCAATTAACCATTAAAAAATAAAAATAAAGGAGAATAGGACAAATGGCTTACAATGCAGTTAAAATGGCGGACTGGCAGATTTCCGAAGAAGCGGAAAAAAATATGCCGACACCCGAAGAGTGGAGAGAAAAACTGGGTCTTGAAAAAGACGAAATACTCCCCATGGGGAGATTGGCCAAGATGGATTTTTTAAAAATCATCAACCGGTTGCAGAAAAGACCGGATGGGAAGTACATAGAGGTTACTGCCATCACACCCACCCCTCTGGGTGAGGGGAAAAGCACCACCTCCTGTGGTCTGATGGAAGGGCTTGGTAAAAGGGGCGTCAATGTGGGCGGTGCGCTGAGGCAGCCTTCGGGCGGGCCTACCATGAACGTCAAGGGCACAGCCGCCGGCGGAGGAAATTCTCTGCTCATACCGATGACAGAATTTTCCCTTGGGCTCACCGGCGACATTAATGACATTATGAACGCACATAACCTTGCCATGGTGGCCATGACAGCCAGAATGCAGCACGAAAGAAATTATAATGATGAACAGCTTAAGCGGCTGACCGGTATTCGCCGTCTCGATATTGATCCCACCCGCGTGGAACTCGGCTGGGTGATGGATCTTTGTGCGCAGTCATTGAGAAACATCATCATAGGAATCGGCGGCCGTCAGGACGGCTTTACCATGCAATCCAAGTTCGGTATTGCCGTGGGGTCTGAATGTATGGCAATTTTATCCATTATAAAAGATCTTGCTGACCTCCGAAAACGGCTGGATGAAATTACCGTTGCCTTTGATAAATCCGGCAAACCGGTAACCACAGGCGATCTTGAAGTCGGCGGCGCCATGACAGCATTCATGAGAAACACCATTAACCCGACCCTTATGTGTACGGCGGAATATAACCCCTGCATGGTTCACGCGGGCCCCTTTGCAAACATCGCTGTTGGGCAGTCATCCATTATTGCTGACCGGGTGGGCCTGAAACTTTTTGATTACCATGTGACAGAAAGCGGCTTTGCTGCGGATATCGGTTTTGAAAAATTCTGGAACGTGAAATGTCGTTTCAGCGGACTCAAACCCCATGTGTCTGTTCTGACGACTACTGTCCGGGCGCTCAAAATGCACGGCGGAGGCCCCAAGGTTGTTGCTGGTAAAGCCCTGCCTGATGAATACACCAAGGAAAATCTTAAACTGCTGGAAAAAGGCACTGAAAACATGGTGCATCATATCAATACCATTCGGAAATCCGGCATTAACCCGGTTGTATGCATCAACCGTTTTTATACCGACACCGACGCGGAAGTGGCATTGATCAAAAAAGTCGCGGAAGCCGCGGGTGCCCGCTGTGCGGAATCAAGACACTGGGAAAAGGGCGGTGAAGGCGCGCTGGAATTAGCAGATGCAGTGATTGAAGCGTGCAACGATAAAGGTGACTTTAAATTTCTCTATCCGCTTGAAATGAAGCTAAGAAACCGTGTTGATAAAATCGCCAAGGAAGTTTACGGTGCGGATGGCGTTTCATGGTCACCAGAAGCGGAAGCCAAAGCCAAAATGCTCGAAGATGATCCAAAATATGCGGATTACGCTACCATGATGGTAAAAACACATCTGAGCCTGACTCATGACCCTGTCGTGAAGGGTGTTCCCAAAGGATGGACACTGCCGATAAGGGACATTCTGATTTACTCCGGCGCCAAGTTCCTCTGCCCGTGTGCAGGCACCATTAGTCTGATGCCCGGAACCGGATCAAACCCGGCATATCGAAGAATTGAAGTGGACACGAAAACCGGTAAAGTCAGCGGATTATTCTAACACGCTTGACCGGTAAAACATCTCATAAGGCAGGGCCCGAATTACTTCTACTGGGCCCTGTCTTATTTTAGACTAAATAAATTTTCCAGAAAATATTTTACTGACCTAAATTTAAGAATAACCAAAATGCGCTTTCTACTTGTAAACCCTTATTATCCCATTTCTGAAACACCCACCCCACCCCTGGGGCTGGCATGTATAGCTGCCGCCCTTGAAGAATCAGGCGCTGAGGTAAAAATTGCTGACTTCGTTGTTTATCCTTACAGCAGGGAGAGTCTTGAATGGAAAATAAAGGATTTTATGCCCGATGTTGTTGGCATTACATCTGTGACCATGACATTTGACAATGCTATAAGCGCCATACGGGATGTAAAACGTATTGATTCAACTATCCTGACCATTATGGGCGGGCCTCATGTATCCTTTTGCGCTGAAGAAACTCTGAAAAAGTATCCGGAGCTTGATATGGTTGCCATTGGCGAAGGTGACAAGACCATCCGCCACCTTGCTGCCATCCACAAGATCAACCACATCTACCTTGGAGCCAACATGAG
>JAABPS010000022.1 GCA_011391835.1 Desulfobacteraceae bacterium | reverse complement strand
ATTTCAAAAAGCAATTTTGCCCACGCGGACCGCCAGTTTGACGCAATACTATCCCACCAATCCACGCTTTCTATTATTCTTTTTACAATAGATATCTATGTGCTCAATCTTCCTTCTTTTGTTTACAAAATACTTCCCTTTTCTGTTGTTCCAACCCTTTTATCTTTCATATTTCTTTCTATTTTTGTTTTCTATTTGATTGTCATATGGTACATGGCTTATCCATCCTATCAAAAGCTTACCCTTTCTGATGATTCCAGAAAATCCTATATCCTCTCACATATCAATTTCTCAGTACCGTTGCTTTTGCCATGGCTTCTCATTTCTGGAATAACTGATATTATAACGATCCTTCCATTTGAATTCCCAAAACACTTTCTTTCAACCAGCTATGGCCAGCTGATATGGTTTCTTATCTATCTATTTGCCATAGCTATTTTTGGACCCGCCGTTATACAAAAGTTCTGGCGCTGCAAACCACTTGAGTATAGCACGCAAAGAGAACGCATCGAAGTTCTTTGCAAAAAAGCGAAAATAAATTTTTCGGATATCCTTAACTGGCCGATATTTAATGACAGAATGATTACCGCCGGTGTCATGGGATTAATTGGAAAATTCAGATATCTTTTAGTTACAAAAGCGTTGTTTCGGTTTCTCGAACCTAAGGAGGTTGACTCTGTTATTGCCCATGAAATTGGACATGTCAAAAAACATCACCTCATTTTCTATTTACTATTCTTTTCGGGGTATATTATCTTTTCTTATGCGACGTTTAACCTAATTGCTTTATTCAGTATTTATCTGAGCCCGTTATTCAGTTATCCGGTCAAATCAGGTATAAGTGCCGCAACAATAACATCCAGTTTAATTACCGTATTTCTTATTGCAAATTTCATTATTTACTTTAGATATATCTTCGGTTTTTTTATGCGTAATTTTGAGCGGCAGGCAGATACCTATGTATATGCCTTTTTTAATACTGCCGAACCCCTTATTTCCACGCTAAATAAAATAACCGTTACCAGCGGGCAATCTCCTTCCAAACCCAATTGGCATCACTTCAGTATTAATGAACGTATACAGTTTCTCAATAAATGTGAGGCAGATATAAGTTGGGTACAACGTCATGACAGAAAAATTCGTAGGAGCATTGTACTTTTTTGTTTGGGTTTATTTCTGGTAGGTATTCTTGGTTACATGCTCAATTTTGGTTATACCGCAAAAGCATTAACGGCAAATTTTATGGAAACGATCCTACTGAGAGAAATTGAGCATAACCCCAACGATCCAAATCTTTTTAATGCTCTTGGAGATATCCATTATCAAAAAAGAAATTTCCCTGAAACTATAAAAACCTATGAAAGATCACTTTCGATATCCATGGATAATCCGCACGCATTAAATAATCTTGCCTGGCTGTTTGCTACCTGCGAAGATATTAAATACCGTAATCCTTCCCGTGCTCTTTTTCTTGCTTTAAAAGCTGCGCAAAGTGAAAAGAAATCCCATATACTTGATACACTTGCTGAAAGCTATTATGTTAACGGCAGATATAAAGATGCCATTGCAACTGAAATGGAAGCACTTGAAATTGCGAATTCAGATCGATCTCATTATGAATCCCAATTGAAAAAATATAAAAAGGCGTTATCAGGCATGAAGTAATCGAACCTGTGAATCTCTATTTCTGGGTCTTTTCAATATCGAGTTCATGCGTATAAACCTTTTCCATACTTGATGCCCTTGGAGCAGATGAAGTAAAAACAAACTTATATCCCAATGAAATATATTTATAGTCAGGGATAAAGGGAGTTGTTGTTTTAAAAGGCATGGGGAATTGGATGTCAGACGAATGCGGTATGGGTACACGATGAACAGATACCACTTTTCTGCTGCCATCAAGAAGAAAGAAATCGACGTAGCATTGTTTTAATGTTTTGTTCTCCAAAACATAGAAATCAGAGTTAATCACTTTTTTGAGAGTTCTTTTCGTGTCTGCAGCCGGCAATCTGTCTATTGCGCCTTCAATGGAAATTATTTTTTTCGTTCGATCGACCCTATAATTATAGTCGATCAATACATGGCTTAACTTAAAATGGTGCGTATTCCTTTTCTTATATTCGATTTTTCTGCATGCATCCGACGTAACAAGTTTTCCTTTATGAAGGGTTGCGCACGACGTGAACAAAAAGACAGTAAATACAATGGATAGTATTTTTGTCATACTCACTTCCTTTTTTTGCTATGGATCGTATTTTTACAACTCACTGTAGTCTTTTTAATTAAAATATATCTTACCGGATACACACTTTTCTGACATGAAGTAAATCACAATGTCCTTGAAATATTTTTTCTATCCCATCTTGTTTTAATGTGGCCATGCCATCTACTTCTGCCTGCTTTCTTAACTCTTCCATTCTGGAACTATTTTGAATTAATCGCTTCATTTCATCAGTTCCCATGAGCAATTCATGTATTCCCATCCTTCCCCTGTATCCTGTATCGTTACATATGGAGCATCCATTCGGTTTGAACAAAGCCATATTTCGTGAATATAGAACGTTCACTTTCGTATTAAAATCATTCTGCCCATACTCTCTCACCAAATCTTCATATTCTCTTTCAGACGGATTATACACTTTCTTGCATTCAGCGCATAAAGTTCTTACCAGTCTCTGTGCAAGTATACATAATATCGCATCAGCAAAATTAAATGGATCCATTCCCATATCCAGAAGGCGTGTAATGCTTTCCGGAGCACTGTTGGTATGGAGTGTTGACAGCACCAGATGCCCTGTTAAAGAGGCTTCGATACCAATTCGGGTTGTCTCCTTGTCTCTCATTTCCCCGACCATGATTACATCTGGATCAGCACGCAGAAATGACCGCATGGCTGCTGCAAAATCAAATCCAATTTCTGGCTTTACCTGCACCTGCCTTAACCCTCGTTGCGTGATTTCAACAGGATCTTCTGCAGTCCATATTTTAGTACCTACTTTATTAATATAACTCATGGCAGAATGAAGCGTTGTCGTCTTCCCAGAACCTGTAGGCCCGCACACGAATATCAGTCCATATGGTTTTTCAATAGCGCTGACAAAATTATCATAATTTGATTTTGAAAATCCAATCTGATCCAATGGCAGCGGATCGCCACTTGGCAGAATTCTCATGACCACATCTTCTATTCTTCCTTGTGTCGGCACAGTGGCGACTCGAAGTTCAATATCTTTTCCTCCGTATTTTCTGAATTTAATTTTTCCGTCTTGCGGTCTCCGACGTTCTGCAATATCAAGATCCGCCATGATTTTGATTCTCGATACCACGGCATTCTTGTAACTAAATGGAATGGTCTGATACACACTACAACTCCCATCCACGCGTATTCTGACTTGAGTATTCTCTTTGCCAGGATAAGGCTCAATATGGATATCCGATGCACCGCGCGCATACGCATCGAGTATAATTTTATTGACCAGCTGTACAACCGCGCTGTCTTCCTCTGCGAGGGCTGATTCTGCTTCTTCAATATAAGCAGATTCTGCTTTTAGCTGAGAAAGGATATCATCGATTCCCGCTTTTTCATCATGATCATGTGAAAATAATTTTATAAAATTTTGTATATCCTGAGGCAGGGCAACAACGGGCTTTAGTTCTTTTCCTGAGAACAGGGACTTAATCTCATCAATTTTTTGCAAATCATGAGGATTGTCAATTGCCACAACCACTTTCCCATCTTCGGATTTTAATGGCACCCACACATTCTTTTTCATAAAAGGGACTTTCAGCCCCGCCATAAGCTCACCAGGGATAGGAGTATTCTGCCCGTATTCTATATAAGGTACCTCATAAAATTGTCCCAGTGATTTAATGATCTGTTTTTTTGCTATTTTCAGATCAGCCATCAGAATGTTCTCAATAGGCTCTTTTCTTTGCCGTGACACTTCAATAGATTTCTGAAGTTCTTTCTGGGTGATAATATGATTTTCAAGCAGATAATCAAACTTGCTGGTCCTTGCTTTTGCCATCCGTTTCTGATTAAACAAAGCAATACCCAGAATCTCAGAAAGTTTTTCAGCAGATTGTTCATCGGTTTGAGTAAACACACTTCCACTTTTTCGGTTGATCATCTGAAGTACGCCGAGAATATATTTTTTGAATATGATCGGATACGTCAACACCTGCCGGGTGATAAAGCCGGTCTTTTGATCCCAGCTTTTGTCAAATTCAAGATCAGAATCAATACCCGCAAGCTCCTTTGCATTATACACATCTTTAATATTGATCATTTGCTGATGAAAAGCTGTATAACCGGCAATGCTTTTTGTTGATACAGGAATTCGTATTTCTCCAATTTCATCACCCGATTTAAATCGTGAAACCAGTTCTCGTTTTTTTCCATCTACAACAAAAAGAGTGATCCTTTCTGCGCCAAAAAATTCAGTAATTTCGTCCTTCAGATTAATTAAAATTTCATCCAGGTTTGCGGCCGCGTAAATCTTATTGCCAATCTCTTGAAGTCTGGTCCTGTACTCTACCTCAGATTTTAATTCTTCTACATGCTGATTTTGATTAATTATTATTTCAGTCATTTCTGCCATAGCACATCTATCCTTATCCCCTGCTCATTCCTGGAAAATATTTTTTAATATATCTAAACGTGAATACAGTGACCATGTTCCTAATAATGAAATATGAAAAACTATTCAGTTGAATTACTCTTTTTCATTTTCTCGATATTTTTATAAACTTTCTTTACGCCGCCGCCAAAAAGAATGATACCTATTAAATAAAAACAAAACTTGATGAAAGGAATGATAGGTTCAAACGTTTCAAGCTCAGCGATGCTTGGCATTACCTGTGGAATTCTATAAAAAACACCAACCCCCGCTACCATAAGAACAACTCCCCAAATAAGTTGAAATTTATTCATTTCTTCAGCCTTCATCCTATTTAGCCCCATGTAATTATTTTCCATCAATTTACATGCCATCTTTTACTGGCCAAAATATAGACCTAATGAGTATCAGTGTCAAATAAATTAAAAAGAACATCTGGATAGTCTCTTTCAAAAATAGTTTTCCCTATAGAAATAAATATTCATTAATGTACTAATTTTCTGGGGATAACTTTTAGGAATTTTTGAGAAGCAATGATTAGAAGGATTGTGGAAACTGCAAAAAGGAGTACTATCCGCCCAGGTAAGCTTTTGTCACTTTCGGATTATTCATTAATTCCTGAGCTAACCCTTCAAGGGCGATCTCACCATTTTCCAATACGTATGAGTAATTTGCAATCTCGAGCGCTGCTTTTGCATTTTGTTCAACAAGAAGAATTGTTGTTCCTAAAGCATTTAGCTGTTTAATCGCCTTAAATATTTCTTGTACAATAATCGGTGCAATACCCGTGGAAGGTTCATCGAGCAGTAGTAAATCCGGCCGGCACATGAGTGCACGAGCAATAGCCAGCATTTGCTGTTCCCCTCCGGATAAAGTCCCGGCAATCTGCTGAGACCGTTTACTAAGGATGGGGAACATTTCATAAACATCTTTAATTCTTTTGTTTATCTCGTCTTTATTTTTTCTTTTATAGTATAAATACGCACCTAAATGGATATTGTCCTGAACAGACAAATGTACAAATATTTGTCTTCCTTCAGGAACCTGCGAAATCCCAAGTCCGACAATTTCATCTGGGGGACGCGCTGAAATGTCCTTACCCTGGTAGAGTATTTGACCTTTCTTTAATCGAATCAGTCCGGATATGGATTTTAATAAGGTCGTCTTCCCCGCACCATTGGCACCAATAATTGACACGATCTTCCCTTTTGGAATATCAATCGAAATACCTTTAAGGGCTTGAATTTTATCATAGAATGCTGCAAGCTTATTAATCTTAAGCATCGTGTCTTCCATCACCCAAATACGCCTCAATCACACAGGGATTGTTCTGGATGTCTTTGGGAGTCCCTTCAGCAATTACTTCCCCATTGTTTAGAACGATAATTTCATCGGATATATTCATGACTACCTTCATATCATGTTCAACTAAAAGCACAGTAATCCCTTTTTCCTTTATTGCCTTAATTAACGATGAAGCAATATGGGTTTCGGTTTCATTCAAACCCGCGGCAGGTTCATCCAAGCATATCAATTCAGGATCACTTGCAAGCGCCCTTCCAATTTCCAGTATTTTTCTTTCACCGAGCGGCAAGCTATCCGCCTTTTCATTGTACTTATCGGCCAATCCTATAAATTTTAAAATATCCATTGATTTTTCTTTAATCAGCTTTTCTTTTCTCCTGACACTGCTCAGATTTAACCCTGAAATGATAAATGATGATTTCACCCGTGAATGACAACCGACCATGACATTTTCAAGAACCGTCATATTGTCAAAAAGTTCAATGGTTTGAAAGCTTCTGGATATACCCTGCATTGCGATTTGATGGGGTTTTAAATTATTAATTTTTTTACCCTTGAATCGTACCGATCCTCGTGTTGGCGATAGAAATCCGGTAATGATATTATATAGCGTGGTTTTCCCTGCACCATTGGGCCCGATGATTGCCTTTATCGTTCCTCTTTTGACGTGAAATCTTGCACCTACCAGCGCTGTAAGTCCACCAAAAATCATTCCCAGATTTTCGATTTCAAGAATATTTTCTTTTCTGTCATCTGTCATTGTTATTTTTTTACTGAAATTCTCTATTTTTTAATTTGTAGCCTGTTCTCAACAAATTGCTTAACCATTCCTGGAACACTCACAAGGCCTTTTGGTAAAAACATGGTTATTAAAAGAAGTATGGCGCCATATATGATGACTTCTAATTCTTCAAAATAATGAAGCCATTCAAAATTTAAAAACGTTATTAAAATAGCCCCTACAATGGCACCCCAAATGTTATCCATTCCCCCCAATGCAATCATAATAAGCAATTTAATTGCAAAAAAAAGATTAAATGAAGACGGACTAATAAAGTTAAGATAATGAGCGTATAAGCTGCCAGCAATTGAAGCGAGAACTGCTGAATATATAAAAACTACAATTTTAAACTTGGCCACATGTATCCCCATGGCCCCTGCTGCGGTTTCACTTGAGTGGATGGCACGTAATGCTCTGCCAATACGTGATTGAATTAAATTTGTCGTAAACAGAAAAGCTAAAAAAACTATTCCCCACACAAAAAAGTAATATTTTTCTACAGAGTTTAGTTTAAAACCAAACAGACTCAAACCAGGAATACCTGTCATACCATCCGGCCCGCCTGTAAATTCAATTTCCTGCTTAAAAATAATGTAAACAATGATCCCAAATGCGAGTGTAGCCATTGCAAGATAGTGCCCTTTAAGTTTCAACGAAGGCGCACCCACTAAAAAGGCTACAACCGATACAATCAAAATACCTATCAAGATGCACACCCAGGGATTAAGTTCAAAACGGGATGTCAGTATGCCGGAAGCATAAGCACCGATACCGAAGAAAGCTGCATGTCC
>JAABPS010000021.1 GCA_011391835.1 Desulfobacteraceae bacterium | reverse complement strand
GTATATACCCGAAAAGACCATTACATTGGTGTAATTCCCAATTGCAGGAACTGTATGTATAACAAACGGTAAGCTAACAATAATAAAAGCAAAGATGGCGATAGGAAGCTTTCGTATTTTCAGCATGTTAAAACCTTTTAATTTTGCTTATTTCAATATTCCCTAAGATTCCACTGGGCTTAAAGAATAGTACTGCCAGCAAAACAATTAAAGCAAATGCATCCTTATATCCAGATGATACAAGTCCAGCGCCAAGGGATTCGATAATTCCGATAATTAATCCGCCAATAATGGCTCCAGGGAAGCTTCCCAGGCCTCCCAGAATAACGGCGCTAAATCCTTTAATTGCCAGCATCGCACCCCGATCATACTCCATTAGCGAGATAGGCGTAATAACAATTCCTGCGAGCGCTCCGATGGCTGCTGATAAAGAAAAAGAGAGCATGATCATTTTTTTGACATTAATACCCACAAGGCTGGCTGCATCCGGATTGTCTGCGCATGCGCGCATCGCTTTTCCAGCAATGGTTCTTTCAAAAAAGAAGGTAAGCAACAAGACCGTAACCCCAAGAAACCCAATCACCCACAAATACTGTGGTTGAATCACCGCACCCAGTAATCGAATAGGATTTCTGCCTGAAAAAGCCGGAAGGTCAAGCGGATCTTTTCCCCATGCAAACATGGCCATCCCTTTGAGTAAAATGGAGGCTGCAATGGTAGCAATAATCAGAGTCAGCACGGATGGCTGCCGAATGGGTCGGATGGCGAACCTATCCACAATCACACCCACCAGTGTTACTGAAATGATGGTGAACAAAAAGGCCAACAGAATAGGCAGCCCCAGGCTCACATGAAATAAAACCATCATCATGCCGCCAAGCATCACAAATTCGCCCTGGGCAAAATTAATGATATCCGTAACATTATATATGATATTAAAACCGATGGCTACCATCGCATAAATGCTTCCAATGGTAATCCCGGTTATAACATATTGTAAAAGCTGACTGGCAAATGTTATGTCATTCATATATCACGTTTCACCCTAACGGACATGAATAAACCTCGTCCATTGTCATAAAAACAACGGACAATTATTTTTTTAAAATGATATCCATCTAAAAAAAGTGAGGGTGGGATATATCTCACCACCCTCACAAAATTGCAGTGCAGCCATCGGACGCTACTACATCATTCAACCAGCGCCCAATCACCATCCTTCACAACAACCATACTGAAGGCTTCCTTGGTCAGCCCATTATGATCATCTGGTGAAAAATTAAAAACACCATGCTGGCCCACAAAACCTTTTATATTTTCAATATAATCCCTGATGGCTGCCTTATCACTACCTACAGCTTCAAATGCCGCTGTAACCATATACATCGCATCCCATGCATGCCCACCGAATGAGCTCAATTCCTCATTGTATTTTGCTTTGTATTCTTCCATGTACTTCATTGTAACATTTTTCTGCGGATGAGAATCCGGCAAAAGCGTAGCAATATTGCAGGCTCCAAGGGGACATAATACTCCTTCTGCTGTGCCTGCGGCCTGTTCTATATTCTTGCGGCTGCCAAATCCATGGCTCTGATAAAAGGGAATTTCATTCATCCCAAGATCGCTTCGATTACGAAGTGCCAATACCTGAGTCGGGCCAACAGA
Source organism: Desulfobacteraceae bacterium (assembly GCA_011391835.1). GTDB lineage: Bacteria > Desulfobacterota > Desulfobacteria > Desulfobacterales > JAABPS01 > JAABPS01. The sequence continues at coordinate 6,006 of JAABPS010000021.1, read as the reverse complement.
CCAGTTAATAATTGCCTGAGGTGCATTTCCTTTTATTTTTGTCAGTTGCGCGGTTAGATCTGTATCTTTTGGATCATACTGTTCATCGGAAACAATAGTAATACCATACTGTTGTGCATATTTAGCAAGCTCTCCCCGGCCGCTTGCTCCAAATCCGGAAGTATCACTTAAAATGGCAATGTTAGTAATTCCACTTTTCTGCATATGTGTATAAATCGCCTCAACAGCCATAGAATCTGACTGCGGTGTCTTAAATACCCATTTATAAGGTTTTCCTGTTTCTTCATTCATAACGATCTTATAGCTTGCTGCACATGAGACCAATGGAGTCTCAAACTCGTCTGCAACAGGTACAACAGCAATTGAATTGCCGCTGATAGAAGGACCGATGACCACAGAGACTTTATCCTGTTCGATCAGTTTTTTCACTGCGAGGTTACACTTGGTTGCATCACCCTCATCGTCATAAACAACCAGCTCAAGTTTATGTCCGTTGATTCCTCCATCGGCATTAATTTTTTCAACAATCATTTCAGCGGTTTTCTTTTCAGGGTCACCTAAAAAAGATGTAGGACCAGTTACGGAAAAAACTGCACCTACTTTATAGACTTCCGCTTTGTCATCTATCTTTTTAGATGTACATGAAAAAATAAAAATACCGCTTAGTAGAAACATTGATACGGCAAACATGGCTTTGGCTAACGCTTTCTTCCCTGCCTTCTTCATCATCTTTCGCTCCTTTTTTTATTTTTTGTTAAATTCTTATAATGTTTACGCGTCTCATAAAAAATCAGCATAATAGCTCACTCTATTCATCCATGAATCTTCCATAATTTATTGGGCTTATACAAATAGGCCATCCTTCTGTCAAGTCTTATTTCTTTAAATCCTTTATAAACCTACATGGTATATACTTTACTACCATTAATGACGTGAACGTCATTTTCAGTCAGTCTTTTTACAGCTTCATCAATAGCATCAAATCTGAATATCATGACCGCCTTATCCCCACTGGAAGGGACAAATGCATACATATATTCCACATTTATTTTTGAAGCATTTAAGATCTCAAGAATTTTGTGAAGACCACCAGGTCTATCTTCAACCTCAACAGCAACTACATCGGTCTTGCCGATGGTGAATCCTCGATTTTTCAGTGTATCCACAGCCTTTTGATTATTATCAACGATAAGCCGCAATACGCCAAAATCGGAAGTATCCGCCAATGAAAGCGCTCGGATATTAATATTCGCCTCAGCTAAAATAGATGTCACTTCAGCAAGACGACCTGCTTTGTTTTCTAAGAATACTGAAAGCTGCTCTACCCTCATTTTTTATCCTCCTTATAATTTAAGGATTCATCTACATCTTACGGTTGTCAATTACCCTGACTGCTTTGCCCTCGCTTCTGGTAATCGTTTTGGGCTCTACGAGCTTAACCTTTACTGAAACGCCCAGGTACTCTTTAATATTTTCTGTAATCTCTGTTTCCAGTTTTTGCAGCCGTTTCACTTCATCAGAAAAAACCTTTTCACCCACTTCCACCATCACCTTTAACACATCAAGATTTTCCTCTCTATCCACAACCAGTTGGTAGTGAGGCTCCACACCTTCGATTTCCATCAGGATACTTTCGATCTGAGATGGGAACACATTCACGCCCCGGATAATAAGCATGTCATCCGAGCGTCCACTAACCCTGTTCATACGAATATGGGTTCTTCCGCACATGCAGGGTTCGGGATTTAGCGAAGTGATGTCACGCGTTCGGTACCGAATAACAGGGAATGCCTCCTTTGTAATGGACGTAAAAACCAGCTCACCTCTTTCTCCATAAGGAAGGACTTCCCCTGTGACTGGGTCAATAATCTCAGGAATAAAATGATCTTCAAAAATATGAAGCCCTTTTTTGGCTTCATAGCATTCAATGGCAACCCCTGGTCCAATAACTTCGCTGAGTCCATAAATATCCACCGCAGTCAAATTCAACTTCCGTTCAATTTCTTCTCTCATCCGTTCAGACCATGGCTCTGCTCCAAAAATACCGTATTTGAACTTCAGATCTTCAAAAGAAATGCCCGATTCTTCAGCAACTTCTGCCAGATGAAGCGCATAGGACGGAGTTGCTGTCAAAATGGTAGGGCCAAAATCTTTCATAATAATGATCTGTCTTTTTGTGTTTCCCCCTGAAACAGGAATAACGCATGCGCCCAATTTTTCTGCACCATAATGAACACCCAGCCCACCTGTAAACAGACCATATCCATACGCATTGTGAATAATATCCCCCCGTGTAGCTCCACCTGCAGCAAGGGACCTGGCCATAAGCTCTGCCCAGGTATTCACATCTTTTGCTGTATAACCAACTACCGTAGCCTGACCTGTTGTGCCTGATGAGGCATGTATTCTGACGATATCATCCATTGGAACAGCAAACATGCCATATGGATAATTATCTCGAAGATCCTGTTTCTCGGTAAATGGAATCCGTTTTAAATCATCCAGAGATTGTATATCATCAGGTCTAATCCCTGCGGATTTAAACTTTTTCACATAGAAAGGGACATGAGTGTAAACCCGCTCAATGGTAGAGCGCAATCTTCGTAGTTGGACTGCTTCAAGATCTTCGCGTGTCATTGTCTCAAAACCAATATCAAGAATCATCAGGATATTCCTCCTTTTTTCTGATGCGATACACTTGGAACAAACGTTAGTAGTTTTTAAAAGAGATATTTGTTAAAATATTTTGTTTTATGCATGTGAAGAACGAGTGCAATCATTTAGCAATAGAGTCTTGAAAGTACACTATTAGGGATAATATATTGTAACATATTCGTTTTTAATAGTTTTTTGTGAAAATAGTGTCAAGAAAAAATACATGCCAGAAAGTCATTCCGTAGTTTTCGCTTCCATTTTGCTTAACTCATTAATATACATAGAATTTATTAATAAACATTGACTTAAATTAGCGCCGTATCGTATAATTCGAAAAAATAACTGTTCTGTTATTATTATTGTAACAACATAGAACTGCATAATTGGATTGCTGCCGGTGACGGATAACTCATCAAATAAACATCAATTCGTAACGGGATAAATGGCACCTAAAATATTTGTAAATGTTGAAAATCTGGCTTTATTCAAATGCCCGGAGTGCGGATTAGAACGGACTGAAGATATGACAGCATATCAACATCTTGGAAAGACAATAAAAACAAAATGTACTTGCAAATGTGGTCATATCTTTTTTGTAACAGTAATCATGGAAAAACGCAAATATTACAGAAAAGAAACAAATCTGCCAGGCCAATTTTCTACTTTAGATAATCAAATATCCGGCCTCATGACAGTAAAAAATGTTTCTCTTTCTGGGTTGCGGTTCAAACTGAATGAAAATAAGAAGTTAAAAGTGGGAGACAAGGTCAATGTTGAATTCACGCTTGATGATACGCCAAGATCGGTCATCCAAAAGGAAGCGGAGATAAAATCCATTAAAGATTTATCCATTGATGCTGAATTTACCAATGTTGAACTTTATGGAAGACTTGGACCGTATCTGTTCAGTTGAGCAAATGATAATATATTCCCACATCGCTGATGCCTTTTTATCAATGTTACTTTCTTTCATTTAACCCCATCTATATTTAATTTAATCCTCGAATCTGATTACCAACGTTTTGTACCTTTTTTAAGTTCTTCCCGCCAGATAACATTTCAGCCTGATAAAGGTGATATTCCCAATTACGCTGATTATTAATTTTTGCAAGTGCCGATGCTGCTAAATAGAACTCTATCGCCGATGAATCCTTGGAAGTATGGTCAATTATCTTTTTAATTATGGCATATGCATCGTGTGAAAATCGCCCATCTTTCTTTTTCAATCGTATCACGTAAAAATCAATAAATTTATTCAGATAAAAGTTATCATCGTCTTCCAGCTTCTCCATATCAACACCTGGAACATTTTCTGCTAATGGAAGAATTGGGTATTTAGAGTTTGACGTTAGATAATACTCCCTGAATCGGGACAAAATAATAACCGGCTCTTTATCCGATTTAAGAATACCAGTGGGGATATAGGGTAGCTGGGCCATTGATACCAAGTCGGTGCCATATGTATAATACCGGAAAAACCCGTTAAAAGTCGGTCGTCCATATGGTTTCAAGCTTTGATAGATCAGCACCTGTCGTGAATTTGTATGACTGTTCAAATAATCGGATACACCTCTCCAATCAGATTTTATCCTGCTTTGTTTGAAGGCCATTGCTGATTTGACAGTTACGAGTATTAGAAAAATGGCAAAAACAATGTAAACAGAACGGATAAAATAATGCCCTTTCATCTTACCCGTCATTTCCCAAATGCCTTTCAATGATACCGATGATAAAATGAGTGAAAGTGGAAGAAGATAAATAGCGTATGGTGCCCGAAAAGGCAAATTTGTCTTTCCATGAAAAATAATCATATCTAAAAATAAAGATACAGGTAGAACAACCAAGCTAATGATAAATAGTTTATTTTGCTCCCACAGCCTCAGTTTCCAGACAAAGTAAGGCGAAAGCAGTAAAAGACATGCAATGGGAATCGTTATCGGTTCTGTTTGCACAGTAAAAGCTTTCCATATCGTAATAATTTCAAATCTTCTTAATCCATTAAACAGGTTATGAAATCCAAAAAGAATAGAACTGTCTGTTAGATAGTTGCCGCTCTTTTTTACTATAAAAATAAAACAGGGTGCATATAGAATCAACGCAAGGAGCAATGCGCCAATGGATAATAGAATACGTCTCTGCATTTCTGAAAATAATTTCCTCTCTATAATAATATCATATATTGCCCAAATGATAAGTACGAAAATAAAGGCAACAATTACGACCAGCGGAGATAATGCGCGTGAGTATAAAAATAAGGATGAAGAAATAATAAGGATGGATAGATGCTTCATATGTTTATGGCCGATTGAAACCGATGCGTCGATCGACCATAAAACTGTCAGAAATAAAAAAATAGCAATAGAATATGGCCTGGCTTCCTGTGAGTAGTATATATTAAAAGGAAGTAATGCAGATAGAATACCTATCAGCAATGCAATAGGCCAGGAACATAGTCTGGACACAATCATTGTAATGAACCATACAGCCCCTATGCCAAATAAAGCGGCGGGCAATCGAACCGCGAAATCACTTTGTGACAGCGTATAAATAAAATGACCGATAATATAATCAAGAGGGGGTTGAGATTGATCTGCAGCGCCCTGAACTACCTGCGCTATGTCTAAATGATAGTATGAGACCTGCCGCAATTCATCCATCCAGAGACTTTCATGTTCAATGTGGTGGAGTCTAATAAATGCAGAGATAATAACGACTATTGCGACCGATATAATTTTCCATGATGGTTTTTCAACACTCATTTTTTACATTTGATATTTTTGATTTACTTTTTCTTGTAACTTCAAGAATAAAATATATACCATACATCGCCATACCATACATGAATGGCCGAAGGGGTATTGAATAGCGAGGCAGTGGAAAACCAATCATGTGTATGGTCGTAAAGTAGATTAATAAAAGTGAAGAAAACCTTGCAACAATCACGGAGTGATTTGTTGTATTCATTTTTTGTTTTGGCGCCCATACAACCAACATTCCAAACGTACCAAGCAATAGAATAAGCCAATGCATACTTCTCATAAATATATACGTAACCTTAAATAGTATTCTAGTAAAATAAGGCGAATTTTTAACGGGATAAACAAATATATTCTTTCCCTGAACATTATTCCATGACCAAAAAGCTACAGGCTTTTTAAAAATATACCATTTGATATGTATCCATGGTTGCATAGCAAATCTTCTTTTTATTTCCTCTGCTACAGTTTCAATTTTCCTACCAATCTCGTTTGAGTTAGGATCAAATCGATAAGGGTATCCGTAGCTATTTTTTATTCCCTGGAATTTAAAATCAGGATACATTCCATGATGTAAAAAATTAATCATTAATCG
>JAABPS010000211.1 GCA_011391835.1 Desulfobacteraceae bacterium | reverse complement strand
GTGATGACCGCTTAAGCAAATCACGATCCCACAGAAGCGTATCAGCATGCATATCAATGACCAGTAACTCCTTGTGAAGCTTTTGCGCGTGAGGGTTTATCTTAAAAGGCGGTTTCTTTCTAACTGCATTGATTAACCGGTCGGTCAAAGACGAACAGCTGAACAATATAATCGTAAATAGAGTGATGCCGATTATTTTTGCGATATTGATTAACATGTCAATTCAGTTTATATCCCTTTAACAAATCGCCTGATTGCCGGCTATTTCTTGCTTCCTGGATCTTTTCTTTTAGTTGTTTTGTCCCCAAACATATCCATTACAAGCACTTTTACCTCCTCGAGCCACTGCTGCCTTTGTTCAACCGTGCTGGTAACAATGACATTAAACATTCTTCGGGTTATATTTTTTACTCCGCAAAGTTCAAGTACGCATCGCTTCCAAAGTAATTCCAAAGGATCACCAAAAACGGTTTTTTCCCTGTCATCCGGCGTATTGGATGTATTCAGAATCAGAACGGATTTTGCTTTCAGCAAACCAACAGGTATTCCTTCTCCGCTGTCACCTTCATCAAATCGGTAGGCAACACCAGGCCGCACCACCCGATCAATCCAGCCCGTTAGAATAGCCGGCGGCTGTCCCCACCAGTTTGGATGAATAATCACAATTCCATCTGCCATGCTTAGTTCATCACAATACTGTTGAATCAATTCAGGAAGATCTGCTTCCTGCGGAATTTCTTCTTTAGGCAAACATGGATCAAAGTTTTCAGCGTAAAGATCATGAAATATGACATGATGCTTACTTGCCTGGAGTGTTTCCCGAACTGATGAAGCAATGGCGTGATTAAAACTGTCCGGATCCGGATGCCCTAAAATAACAAGTATTGTCATCTTCTCTTCTTGCAAAATATTTTATCCGATACTTTATCTTCGCCTCCCGAGGATCCGAAGAATCCTGAGAAACAGATTAATAATATCCATATATAACGCCGCGGCGCAGTCCACAGCGTTATCCATTGTCTTGGGCACCTGATTGGCTCTCCCCCAATCATACCCAATATAACCGCAAAAGATTAACACAACAATCCAGTCAATGATTCCATGATGAATTTTAAAAATAAATATCTCCACAACCTCAACAATAATAACAATAAGCAGCGCGATGGTTAGAGCGACGGCTATTTTCTTAAAGAAGGCCGGAAATAAAGAACCAAGAACCATCATGGCAAATGTAACCAGCCCTGTAATACGTATGGCTTCTACTACCAAGTCCGGAGCATACGCGTGAACAACAATATTTACAATCAGGCCAAATGGAACCACCACAAAGTTATATCCAAGAAAACTGATGCCAGGATTTTCCGATTTATTAAATAAATAGATTCCAAAAAAACAGGACGCAAAGTATCCAATAAAAAATATCCACGGATTGATGGCCATAATAACCGCCGGATCAATATTTTTAACCATGAGCCAGTTCACCAAAAACCCCCAGCAAAGAACAGCGCCAATAGTTAAGTTATACATTGCTGAACTGATGATGGTGCCAGTTGCTTCTGTCCTTTCAAATACTTTATTTTCCATAGATGCTCCTCATTTTTTCTTGGCTATTATTGACCATTCGTTTTTCCCAGCAGAATACTTTGGGCAAATACCCAGACAACGGAAGTAAAGAAGGCCAGCCATTCCCAGATTACCGGGGCACTCCTGCTGACAACTCCTTTTTCAAGGAGGATAACCAGAGCAACAAAAATGAAATAGACAACAACCAGCAAAAGACTTAGCAATGGAAGAATTTTAGGAACATTTTTTAACACCCATTCTTTGAAGAAAATAATCATTTGAAAAATAACCACGCCGAAAAAGTATAAAGGGATTCCTATCTTATGGATTGACGGGACTTTGCTGAAAGGAACAGCGGTCATTAATATTGTGCCAATGACTGAAATGAACCCAATAAGTAGAACCGAAATGGCAAATGCCCGGCCTGCACCCAGTTGTGTAAGCCTCAGCACAAGCAGCGCTAAGACAAGATACCGAAGCGGAGCGGCGATGAGTGTGCCGGAATTAAATATAGCCTGCGGCCACACAGGCGTATCACCGATATCGCTCAGATAGGTAGTAAATATTGAAAAATCCGGATGGCTGGGAATATAAGCAAGCGTTGCGGTTAAAACTAAAAGAATTGCCCAGATGCCGGCTATGATTCCCACCAGCTTCAGCGCTCCGGGGATGCTAATCGCCGTTCCATTATCTTTTTTTATCAGCATGTTTACCTCCAGAAATTTGCGTTTTTAAATATATTTTAAATATTCAACCAGGCATTTTGATTTAAAAGATCAATAAGATTTTGATATGATATAAGGTTTTATGTTTAATTTCAATAGTTGTTTCAGCCATTTAATTAAAATATTAGGCGTCCTTTATAATAAGATTAAATCAAAGTTATCAGAAAAACTATGAATTTTGATTCAGTATCTACGGGCATGCTTCCAGAAAAAAATGGCACGCGATCGCACATGCCATATATTTTGCCTATGCCAGCTAACGAATCAAGGAACGGCCTCTCTCGCTGGAGTTTCTAGTTCCAAATAGTCCGGATCAAACAGCTCCTTTTTCTTTATTAACATCCAGATTGTTATCCGCATCATATGGCAGTTGTAAAAAAGAAAGTTTAGTGATATCCAGTATCAACATCAAAGGGAAGATCATGTAGCTCATAAAATTTATCATTCTTTAAAGTTCCAACGAAGGAGGAAACAATGGCTGATGGAAGTGTAATTATCAAAGTGCAAGCGGAAGAAATATATTTTAGTCAGGATGATCAGAATAAAATAAAGGCGCTTCGTGAAAAAGCCGCCAAAGAAACAAAGAAACAATACTGCGACGACCATAAATCTCACTGCTTTCGATGCGGTTCAAAAAGCCTGGTTGAAGTGCAAAAGGGCAAGATCGCGATAGATATTTGTGTGAATGAAAACTGCGGCGCTGTTCATCTGGATCCCGGCGAACTGGAAACAATTCTCAATGATACGGGTTTAATTAAAAACATCAGGAGTTCAATCTTCAAAGTTTTTAAATAGCGATCAACTGAAAAATCAATTCTAAAAAGGCTGTATTTCGCTGCTGCGATGTTCAGCCTTTTATTTTTTGGCATTTGATGCTATAGGTATAGAAGCAAAAACCAATAACGCTATTCACCTGAATTGCCGGAGGTATCCTGCTAACAGCGTATTATTCAATTCTGCGTGTTATGCTGTTAGAAAATGCTTTAAATTTTATAAAAAAGTTGCCAGAAGTTTTTCTCTTCGGGAGATATACTGGTCAGTATAATACCTTGTTGAGCTGAGTAAACCTATGGTGAAAAGATATTAAAAAATGAAGCCAGAAATAGAACACATCAGAAACATGTTTATCGGGGACGATGTAGCTTCATTGCAAAATCAGATAAGTGACTTGGTGTTTCGGGATTGTTTTTACCGCACGCATAATGAAGGCTTGAGAAATGTATTTAAAACAGGAAAATATGCTTCTTCATTTTTCCTTGAACATTTTCATGATGACTATTTCTTAAGTCAGACAGTGAGGTTGAGGAGAATACTGGAGTCAGACACCAAAGACAAGTGGAAGAAGACATATTCTCTATTATCCTCCTTGAGCGCTATCAGAAAAAACGCAAACAAATTAACTTTAGAAGAATACTTAAATCTCCCATTGCATGGTGCTCAGCATAGGACTCCACCCCAGTGGGCCGTAGATGCCACGCGAGAGTCAAGAATTCAGAAGTTTAGGCTACTTTCTGGTGAAAAAAATCCTGGGCCTAGAACAACAATCAGTACAAGATATCTGGATAAAATTGATAATGTCCTGCTGTCAAAAAAGGAGCGATTGTACTATCACTTGAATAAGTATTGGCTTCATAGTTCGGACCCAAACACCAGAAAATCACTCGATGAAGAGCCGAAGATACTTTCGCTAAACTATCTCCAGGGCCTCCTTATCACGGTGGTTTGGGCGGCAAAAACTCTATCTCGATACGTCGATGTTCTAATTCTCGCAGAAATGCCAACTATCACATTTGATCCGCTCGTCGGAACTGAGATCATTTTCAGCCCGGGAAGCAAGAGTCAAGCTGGTAAGTTTTTTTTGAGGCGAAAAAATTATTACCAAAGCACGTTTTTGAAATATGACGATAATGACAAGTTATACCTTTCAACAAGAACTTTTGTGACGGTAAATTAATTGAAAAATCGTCCAACCATCGGCTCCAGTGGATCGGCAGAAAAAAGCGTCTGCCGCCCACTGAGCCGCGCGTTAAATGCAGTAATACCTACCTTAAAATCATGGACTTTTTATCCAGAAATAGATAGCTGCTCTGACATCCATAAACAGAAGGATGTACAACTCCGATGGCCGACAATATGCCAATGTTCATCGCTGCTGTCGATAGTATGCAAGTCTTTGCTTTATCGGCAAAGCAACCGTAAAAGCAAAAATCTTATTTCCCATGCCGGGAATCAGTTTCATACATACCCGGAAATTCTTTATATTTGACGCTTGGGTTGCCCCTCTTTAACTCGTCGGATAATTTTATGATCTCATTAAACCGGTGTTTCATTTCATAAAATCCGTGCCACCACGCATAATCCGGCGCCATCATGGCAGCGCCCATTCTGGCTCTTCTTCCCTCATGATGCCAGAATTCATAAAACTCCCATTCCAAAGCTTCATCAAAATACTTCTTTTTTGAAAGACGTCCGGCATCGTAAAGCTCATCTATCTCGCTCTTTATGGGCTTATAATAAAGTTCATTGTAATTTTGAATCACAAGATCAAGGTTCTTAAAATGATCTTCCGTCCATGTGGTTCCATGGCATTGCAAACAGACCTTTTTCATTTTAGCACGTTCCTCCTGCCAGTTGGCAGCAGCGGGAAAAGGCTTAAATTCGCTGGGCCGAATCGTCAGAGGAGCCTGGAGTTCCCATGAAAGCCGTTCCGTGACATCATGCGTTTTAGCAACGTCAGAAGCTTCCGACATATGACATGTCGCACAGGTGGGCGCTCTGAAATCCCTGTTTGCTTTCCAATGATTATCTTTTGGCGACCAGTTCCATGCATATCCTTCCGCATGATAAATGGTGCCATGTTTGGATTCATTATAAATCTCAATCTGCGGATGATCGGGTCCCAGGTGGCATTGATCACAGGCTTCTGGTTTTCTGGCTTCACTTAAGGAAAACCGATGCCGGGTATGACAACTGCTGCAGCTTCCTTTACTGCCATCCGGATTGATTCTGCCTACCCCCACATTGGGCCAGACGCCTTTAGC
>JAABPS010000210.1 GCA_011391835.1 Desulfobacteraceae bacterium | reverse complement strand
TAGTGTTGGTTACAATTTATATAGGATCAGGAACAGACCCATCGAAGGCTTTCAATCCGGATCCCAGAAAATCCCTGATTCTTCCTTGAGAAACTATTATGTTTTTCGTTTCGATACCATAAAGGGTAGTGATGACAAAACAATTAAGAAACCCCTGTACGCAATACTCTGGAAAGCAAGACCTGCCCGTTCAGCGCATAGCAGCAGCTGGCAGTTAGTAAAAATGATAACGGATGGCAGCGTATCCATTCCGCAAAAGGAAAAGGCCATTTATGCGTTGCAACCTGATTTTACGCTGAGCATTCTGCCGCTTAAGGAAGTTGAATTGAATGCCCTGTTTGAGCTTTTTCTGGCTTCAAGAAAAAAAGAACCCTTTTACAACAACAGTATCTGGCAATCGCAAATAGCGCCCAATCTGATGATTGTTGAAGTTCCAGAAAAGTAGCCCGTTAAGCGCAAAACATATTCGCAATAAAACGTTTATCAGGAGGCGATTATGGTAAAAAAGAGCATAGGAGTTGTATTATTAATTATTTCAATTAGTTTGGTTTATTATCAAACAGCAGCAGGGGTTAACTGCGGCCCGGATGAGGTATGGGTTCCGGGATATAAAACCGCCAGAGGGGTTTGGGTGGATGGCTGGTGTCGACCGACAGCTAAAACTGGCCATGACTGGGTCCCAGGGCGCTGGGAACATGGGGATTGGGTGCCAGGCCATTGGAAGCCTGTTGATACTTATAAAGATGGATGCGGGCCAGGAAGAGTATGGGTTCCCGGGCACCGGAATGCAAGAGGCCGCTGGATCTCCGGGCATTGCAAATAATCTGTATGGAGAGAAAGTTATGAAAAAAGGAAAAGCCATCATCTCAATGGGTTTGATTATTGCCATGTTTTTTTTATGTACAGCGTGTCCGCCCCGCCGCCGTCCTCCGCGCCGGGTCATTGTTGTTCCTCTTGTTCAGGTTATTTCGGAGACAGCCGTTATTGCTTAGCCTTTGAGAAGAAATGATATCTGCCGTTAGTCAAAGGCAGGGCGTATATCCCTGCCTTTTTTTATTTGATTGTTGCTATTAATCCCTTATAATTATATACTATTTGCTGAAATTAAACTACCAGGAGGAAGATATGGATCTTATGCTTATGATGCCTATTGTTTACATGATAGTCTTTACTGCCATCACTTTATTTGTCATCATCTCTCTAATTAGAAAAGATAAGAAGTTGAAAGTATTTCTGGCTCTCTGGGTTATTTTAATTATCACGCCCGCAGCATTGTTTTATGTAAATCCCGATGTTTTTAATAAAATGGGTCTTGGGGAGATTTTGAAAAAAATAACCAATCCAAAAGGGGCGGCAAAAGAGGAACCTGTTGTTACGGGTGCAAAAGAGGAAGGTTTAGCCAAAAAAGTCAAAAAACTAAGCCCTGCGGATACCGGGCCTGGCACAACAGATGAAGCAGGCAGGCAAACGAGTATCGAGCTTGTTGAAAAAGCCAGAGCTTTGTGGAAAGCGGATGAACTAACAGACCCGAATCTTGCTTTAGACCTGTTGAACCAGGCTGTTTCAGCAGATCCCAATTTTGCTGTTGCGTTTAATGACAGGGGGAGGGTACATGCTAAAATAGGCCAATACGATCAAGCGCTCAAAGATTATGATGCGGCGATAAAGCTCGATTCAGCATACGTAAAAGCCTATAGCAACCGGGGCGTTGTCTTGTATGAAACGGATCGGTATGAGGAAGCCTTAAAGGACCTTAACCGAGCCATTGTGCTGAATCCAGGCTATGCGACAGCTTATTTGAACCGAGGTCTGGTCAACTATCAGATGGATCGTACAGAGAATGCATGCAAGGATTTTAAGAAAGCATGCGAATTGGGAGACTGCGCAGGCTCAGACTGGGCGAAAAAAAATGGTACGTGCAAATAAACCGTCATTGAAATTAATATCAAAACCGAGAAAATTATTTAAAGGATATCCGTCGTAGAAAGGAAGTAGTTATATATGGCATTTTCAATTGCCCTTGCCGGTAAAGGCGGTACGGGAAAGACAACGCTGGCAGGGATGCTCGTTAAATTTCTTGTTAGAAATGGGAAATCGCCTGTTCTTGCGGTTGACGCGGACAGTAATGCGAATTTAAATGAAGTGCTGGGGCTTAAGGTTTCAGATACGCTGGGTAATGCCCGCGAGGAAATGAAGAAGGGAGATGTTCCCAGCGGGATGACCAAAGATATTTTTATGTCCATGAAGCTCGAGCAAGCTGTTGTGGAGGCGCAAGGATATGATCTCGTTGTGATGGGACAGCCCGAAGGATCCGGCTGTTATTGCGCGGCCAATACGCTTCTGACAGCGTTTTTAGAGCGGCTGAGAAACAACTACCCCTATATTGTGATCGATAATGAAGCCGGGATGGAGCATATCAGCCGGTTGACCACCAGCAATGTAGATATTCTTCTGATCGTGTCGGATACGTCGCGCCGGGGGCTTCAGGCAGCGGTTCGAATCAATGAGCTGACAAAAAATTTAAATGTGGGAGTAGGGAAAAGCTACCTGGTGGTCAATCAGGCAAAAGATGGTTTGTCAGAAGAGGCGTTGAAAATCGTGAAAGAGGCCAATCTGGAATTCGCAGGAACGATTCCCAAAGATGATATGGTATATGAGTACGATCTCAAAGGACAACCAACCATAAACATGCCGGATGACAGCCGTGCTTTAAGATCTGCGTTTAACATATTTGAAAAGATAATAAACGAATGATCACCCGGCTGGAGAAGACAGAAAGCCGGGCAGATGTGCGATGAACCACCCACAGCCACTTGCCGATACCCTCTTCACTGAGCTTTATATTTACTACCTGAAAGGCCGCATTGGGCAAAGTGAACGATTTTTTGGGAATACATTTCTGGGAAACTGGGAAGAAGATGATTTTTCATTTCTTTTCTTTTCAAGCCCTTCCAGCGAAGAAGTAGAAAAGCTTCTGCAGGTTCAGCCGGAGTTAACCCTTCTGGATCAGTATCAGATGTCATACGAACAATGGCTTGGCGGGTCTCTTGAACCCTTTCAGGTCGGACAATTCTATATACACCCTCCATGGATAGTAACAGATAAAAGAAAACACGCTCACAATGAATTCATCGATATTGTCCTTGACCCTGGAGTGGTTTTTGGGACAGGGAGGCATGCGACTACGGCTGACTGCCTTGAAGCCATTGAACTGGCATTTTCCTATGGCCGGATTGAATCAGTCATCGACCTGGGCACCGGAACCGGCTTACTGGCTATTGCATCTGCCAGGCTGGGATGCAAATCAGTCCTCGCAGTAGATTTGAATTATTTGGCCGTTAAAACAGCAGAAAAAAATATCCGTTCAAACGGGGCAGATGATAAAATCCTGCCCATCAGGAGCTCTGCAGAGTATTTTCTGGACAATGACACCGATCTTGTGATAGCTAACATACACTATGATGTGATGAGGCGTTTGCTATCTTCAAAACGTTTTTTGGGGCGGCGATTTTTCATTCTTTCCGGGCTGATGCGCAACCAGGCAAGAGATGTGGCCAGTAAACTTTTCAGCTATCAAGTCAATATCCTCAAAAAATGGGAACATGACGGCATCTGGCATACCTTTTTAGGTAAAGTTTGTTAACATCATTTTATCCTTTTCGAGGGCTGAAAATGTATATCAAGTGCTGGGGGTCAAGAGGTTCAATACCTGTTTCAGGTTTGGATTATACAAAGTACGGCGGCGATACCACGTGTTTGGAAATCAGAACCAGGAGCGATGATATTATCATTGTGGATGCCGGAACAGGTGTCCGAAGACTTGGGAACAAACTCGTAAAGGAAAATCGCAATACCTATCATTTCCTGTTTACTCACGCTCACTGGGACCATGTCATGGGGCTTCCGTACTTTAAGCCGCTGTTCATGAAAAAGGCAAAATTGTATATGCATCGATGTCCGTATAACAGAAAGTATGTGGAGACCATTGTATCGCAGGTGATAGCTCCACCGCATTTCCCTGTTAAATTTTCAGAGCTTCAGGCAGAAATACTGTACGAAGACACGACTCAAAATCAATTTGATATCGGATCTGTATCCATATCATCCATAAAACTGAGCCACCCGAATGGCGGCAGCGGGTTTAAATTTGTTGAGGACGGGAAGGTATTTGTTTTTTTAACGGATAATGATATTTGTTTTGTGCATCCAAATGGTCTTAAGCGTGAAGAGTATCTTGATTTTTCCAAAGGTGCGGATCTGCTGATCCATGACGCGGAATATACGCCACAGGAATATGAACGGTTTACCGAGTGGGGACATTCCAAATATACAGAAGTGCTGGATCTTGCTCTGGAAGCAGGCGCGAAGAAGTTTGGCCTGTTTCATTTGAATCAGGAAAGAACTGATCGTGAAATGGATGAAATTGTCGAGGAGTGCAGACAAAGCGTGGCTGTTAGAGGTAAAAATCTGGATTGTTTTGGCGTAGGATATGACATGACGTTTATTTTATAATACTTCATCCCATCGATTTACTTTACATACATCCTGCCTCAGTTTTTCTTGAACCCATTTACGCTATAAATAAATTCAACGTGATAGATTCATAAAAAATGTCTGAAAGGAATACTTCTAACGGCTGGGTCAGAGAAATCCGCCTGACAGCTCCATCGCTCAAGGACAATACAGCGGATGCGGACCGCATCATTGGTACATTAAAAAAATATCTGGATGCGAAAGCAATTGATATTGATCTGTATGCCTTAAAAGTGCTTCCGGGCATGCTCAGAAAATCGGATTATAACGTTCGATGTGTGTTGTTTAAAGATCAGAAGAAGTGGACGCTGACAGGAATTACTCCCTGTGATGATACGGTGCCGGTTCTTGGCCTTGCTGTTGATCTGGGAACGACCCGGGTAGTCATTCGTCTGGTAGATCTTCAAGCAAAAAAAATACTTACCGAATCAGACTTTTACAACCCCCAGATATCCATAGGCCCGGATATCCTTACACGTATCCACTTTGCTTCACACCATAAAGGGTTAGAGAAGCTGAACGGCCTTATCATCGATGAGCTAAATTGCAACATATCAGATCTTTGCAATACGAATGGGTACACTTCAAACGATATTTTTCTGATGTCGCTCGCAGGCAATACAACCATGACCCATCTGTTTATGGGACTGGACCCGCGCTGGATCATCAAAGAGCCCTATATTCCAGTAATAAACAGGCCTGGAAATGTGAAGGCATCTGAGCTGGGTATCAGAATAAATCCTGGAGCACGGGTCTTGATATTTCCCAATATCGGGAGTTATTTTGGCGGTGATCTGGTGGCAGGCATT
>JAABPS010000209.1 GCA_011391835.1 Desulfobacteraceae bacterium | reverse complement strand
TTTAGAAACCATCCATCGCCTTTTTACCATTCACGTAACCCCTGAAATCACCATGGAGGTAAATCCCGGAACAGTCGATATGAAAAAACTGAAGATGTATCGGTCGACTGGAATCAATCGGCTCAACATCGGTGTACAGTCATTTAATGATGCCAACCTTTTATTTCTCGGCAGAATCCACAATTCAGCTAATGCGAAATCCGTAATTGAGGAGTCCCGAAAAGCAGGGTTTGATAATATTGGTCTGGATCTTATCTACGGACTCCCGGGTCATAAAAAGGATTCATGGCGCATGGATCTTCAAACAGCAATTGATTTCGCTCCTGAACATCTGTCCTGCTATATGCTTACCTATGAGAAAAATACCCCTCTTTGGAAGAAAATGGAAAATAAATCCTTCCTGCCTCTTCCGGATAAAATCACAGTGGATCTTTTTAACACCACAATCGATTTCCTTGAAAGCAACGGATATATGCAATATGAAATATCAAATTTTGCGAGATCGTCAGCAGGTACCATTCAAAAGAATACCTCCAGACATAATCTAAAATACTGGTCATCTGCTCCTTACATTGGGTTAGGGCCGTCCGCTCATTCATTTATGGAGCCTGCACGCTTCTGGAATGTCAGGTCAGTGGAAAAATATATACATCTTTTAAATAACGGCCAACGCGCCATAGAGGAAGAAGAAGTATTAACTGCTGAACAAATGATAACCGAAGCCATTTATCTGGGGTTACGAAAAACAGATGGGATTGATATGGATGCATATAACAAAAATTTCAGCATCTCTTTTATCCGTCAGTTTGAGGAAGTCATAAACGAATTGAAAAATGAGAAACTGATATATCTTGAAAAAGGCAAATGCAGGCTTTCACGAAAAGGGATGCTTTTTCTCGACAGTATTGTCCCTATGTTTGTTAATAAAATACCCTGATATCATCCTTTTCTAAGCTTCCGGTTGTCTCCAATACGGATCGTCATATGGGTGGAATCAAAATATTCAAGCAGAGGAATGACGTATTTTCTGGACACGCCAGTCATATCCTTGAACTGCGGCGTGCTGATCTCAACATGGGCTATCAGAAAGTTCTTCAGTTCCTCTTTTAAGTTAGTTACAGATTTAGAATCAAAATACAGATCATCTTTGACTTTTACTACCAACCCTTCTTTTACCAGAAGCATCAGCACGTCTTTTGCCCGCTTGGTATCAATGTCCAGGGTCTTGCTCAGCTCTTTGAAATAAGGGGGTGTTAATCCGCTGTCTTGATAGGCTTTTAATATCTTTTCTCTAACATCAGACTGATCAGCTCCCAGAGATACGCTATGCGCCGTAGAATGAACAACATTTTCTTCCGCAACGATCTGATTGCCCTTTATCATCTGGTTTAGCGCTGCATTAAACAGTTTTGAATCCAGAAACGCAGGAAACTTTGATCTGAGTTCTTCCTTTGACATCCCCTGTTTCAACGGATTTTCCTGATGATAGAAGTCAAGATATTTCAACACATCATGTTGAAGCCTATCAAAACTGTTGGCATGAATATAGAGCGGGTTTTCCTTAGTGGTCTGAATAATGACTTTTTTTGACAGCAGAGACTGAATGGCCTTTTCCAGTTCCCTACTTGTAAGATTGGTCATGACCTTCAGCGTTGAAAAGGATACTCCCGTGTAACCGGAGTCGTCCACATAATAAGAAATCATCTCCTCCGGACCAGAGCCGTCTATCTTTTTCAGGCGTTCGGTCACGTCCGTTTTCAGGCGTTTGTGCTTTTGTGGCACCGGATTGATGATAAAACCTCCGCCAATCGTACGCACCGGAGAGTAACTCCGAATCACATACCGGTCATCCTTGACAATCGCCACCGGCGAATCCAGACGGATCTGAGCCACCGCTATCTCCCCGGGCTGGAGTTCCTCGGTTTCCAGCAAAATCAGGTTGCCCAGCACTTCGCTGGTTCCTGTATGAAATCGTACACGCGTGCGGTTTTTAACCGGCTTTTTATTGCTGGCTAAGTAATGGAACGAAACATCGGCCATATAACTGGAAATAAGTGAATCCGGCTTGGCAAGTACGTCTCCCCTTTTTATGACGGTTCGGTCCAGACTCTGGAAATTAACGGCTGTCCGCATGCCTGCTTCTGCGCGTTGAACACTTTCATTGTGAACCTGTATTCCCCTGACCTTTGTTAAAATACCCTCCGGATATATCATGATGGCATCACCTTCTTTTACACTTCCAGAAGCAAGCGTGCCTGTAATTACCGTGCCAAACCCCTTCATGGTAAAAACACGGTCAACAGGCAGGCGGAACAGATCTGTGGGGGAATGCTGGGAAATCGATGCGCTTATCTCATCAAGGGCATTTTTGAAATCCTCAAGCCCCTTGCCGGTTTGAGAGGACACAGGAATAACCGGTGCGTTTTCAAGAAAGGTTCCTTTCATAAATTCCCGGATATCCTCCCTGGCAAGCTCAAAAAATTCATTATCCACAAGGTCAATCTTTGTCAGGACAATCACGCCGTGTTTGATATTGAGAAGAGAGCAAATTTCCATGTGCTCCCGGGTCTGAGGCATAACGCCTTCATCCGCGGCAATCACCATGGCAACGATGTCAATGCCCGTAGCTCCTGCCACCATATTTTTAACAAATTTTTCATGCCCCGGCACATCCACAATGCCCAGCCTCTGTCCGCTGGGGAGAATCAGAGAAGCAAAACCCAGTTCAATGGTAATTCCTCTTCTTTTCTCTTCCTTGAGTCTGTCTGTATCGATACCCGTAAGAGCCTTTATCAGAGAGGTTTTCCCGTGATCAATATGGCCTGCGGTTCCGAGAATAATCTGTTTCATTGGTTTAAGCTTATTTTTTCTTCAAATATTCTGATAAATAGGATAATCCCACCAGTATGATCGCAAGTCCTGCCACAAAAACAGGATTCATGGAGCCGTAAAACATGCGCGTTAGAAGCAGGGCAATACCCACGCCCAGGATCGCTCGAATCACAAAGATATGATATCGGGTCATAGACAGCTCTTTTAATAGTATGCTGAATTTATTGATTGTTTGTGATGGAATAAGAAATATACCACACAAGAGATTGGGTCAATAGATTCTTTCTTGATAAAAAATAAAAAAAACCATACATATAAGGATATTCCTTGAAATGGGTTTTGGAATCTGTTAGAAGCGGAGTTCCTGATGATGCCTATATGGTGAGTGTAGCTCAGTTGGCAGAGCACTTGGTTGTGGCCCAAGTGGCCGTGGGTTCAAGTCCCATCACTCACCCCATTTTATCAAACCCGTGTAGCGGGTATGCTGCACGGGTTTCAAATCATGCGCCCGTAGCTCAGCTGGATAGAGCACCGGACTTCGAATCCGTAGGCCGCAGGTTCGAATCCTGCCGGGCGTACCAGTGAACAAATACATGGCTTATAACATTGAGTTCAGCGGGCAGAAAGCTTTCCGCACTTTCCATTTTCACCCATTCCCATCTGGGATAGAAAGTGCGCGAAACCGATTAACCCGCACCCTTTCTGGTCAGCTGAAAAAACATGATAGGTGATTCACCTATGGAAAAAATCAGTAAATATCCTTTCGATGGGCAATCCGGATGAAAACTATCTCTTTCTTCTGTTTATCTATCGTCACACCGATCCTATAGTGTCCGATGCGAATCTTGTATTTTCCAGGGAATCCTTTCATCTGCTCAAGGTATCCGAGATCGAATGGATTTTCTCCTATGAGTTCCTCAAAGACAACCTTCTCAGCTTGAGCCTGGACATCCTCAGGAAGTTTGGAAAGTTCCTTTAAAAAACGCTTCTTATATTCAACTTTCCACATCTTTTTTCAATGACCGATAGAAGTGTTTTGCCTCCTGCACAGAGAGCTGTTCATCATCGGCGGCCTCATCCATCAGTCTTGCCAAGCCATAGTTCTCAATAACCTCTTCCATGCGTTCGAATTCCTTGATCGGAATCTGAACAGCTATCGGTTTCTGATTCTCATCGAGAATAATGTTTTTATGAATTTCAAGCATATCAAATCTCCAAATATATTTTTTGATATTTCACATCACATTCTAAATTAGAATATTTTTATATCTCCTAAACTTCGTTTTACACATATTTAAACTCAAAATCAATGAGGGCTAAGGTGAATATCGAAGCCCTTTCTCTCCAGCCATCACTTGAAAGTCAGGATTAAAAACCCAAGATGAATTTATTAAACGCTTCTCTGTTGTGAACCTTATACATTGGTTTCAATTGTTTGTTGAGTTTGGCCAGGTAACCGTCCTGATTATATAGCCATCTACCGCTTAAATCCTTTGAAACAATATCGAGTGTATGGGTCCATTGTGTATCCGGCAAATCATTAATGGATTCGAACTCCTTCCAAAGATTGTTTATCTGGCTTAGAGAATCGGATTGATCGATGACGCGCAGTAGTCTCAAATCGGAATCCAGAACGATGATTTTGGAAATATCAATGCTTTCAGTATTGCAACCGATAAACGCAAAAACTGCCACCGCGATAATGAAAATATTTCTCATGACTTTTAACACATAAATTCAACTCAGACGATTATTAGGTTTAATATGCAATTTTGAGATAGCGTTGTAATCAGGATTATGGCTTTTTGCAACCCCCGAATTTAATTGCTCGCAATTCAATATATGTTTGCTTGTTTCAGATCGTGTCTTTCCTTTGCCAATCGTTTGAATAAATCCTCATCTACTGAGTTCTTTTCAACATGGTCTGTGAGTTTAAGGTAGTAATCCACGAGGACAGGTAGTGGGGTTATAAAATTGGGACGATCGCGATAGACTTCTATTTGACCCTCATAATCTGATCGGGCCATTTCGAGTGCCAGTTTTCGGACTTCCCTCTTGTATGACCATTTTTTCGTCAACCATAAAGCCAGCACTGTGGTGCCGGAACCAATTAACGCTCCCGCAAGTCCTGTGAGTAGTGGTATCCAGTCTTTCATTTATTACCTTCCCTGCACGTGCGCTTATTATTTGAATTCACGAAATAAAACGATTTTTTGAACCCCATAAATTACAGATAGTATGCCTTCCTAATAACCCTAATTCAAAAAAATACAATTGTATGTTTCATAAAACAATTGATACCTGAAGGGCACACTTTTGATGCCCAACTGCTTTAACTATTTCTTGAGCTTTGCAATCATCTCTTCAACTTCTTCATATCCTTCCTTGTAGAAGTTTTCTTCTTCAGGATCCAGCTCGCGAAGTAAACGGAGAAATTCTCCTGCATGTTCTTTTTCTTCGTTGGCAATATCGATGAGGACTTTTTTTGCGAGTTTGTTGCCTGTGCTTTCGGCTGTTTGCTGATA
>JAABPS010000208.1 GCA_011391835.1 Desulfobacteraceae bacterium | reverse complement strand
TTTAAGGGTATTCATCGCATAGGATACAATGGCCTTCACCTGCATGGAGGGGGAAAAAAAGTTTCTGAAAACAAAATCACCCTGTCCGATGACATCATCTTTCTGCGTTAAAGCAATCATAGGGATTCCGCTGTCCTGGGCCTCCATCGCAGCCAGCCTGGCCTCTACTAAGGGACCGATAATCGCTGCCGAATTTTCGCTGGCCAGATCTTTTATGGCACGGACGACCATTTCGGGTTCAGACCCGGTATCCTTAACAAGGATTTTAATTGCCGCATCATTCGATTCAGAGCTGAATTGAGCTAATGCGAACTCGATCCCCTTTAATGCTTTATCTCCATAAATCTTGTAGGGCCCGCTCAGCGGAAGCGCGCACCCAATCATGTCCAGTTCGTGTACGGCTGTCTTTTGATTAATTATATCTATCAGCCTTTTTGCATCCGATATATTCTTATCCCCAGGACACCGGCTGATAAACTCCGATAAGACACTTACCGAATTCACCTCTCGTCCTGCATCGTATAAAACAGTTCCCAGCCTGTACATGAAACAGCTTTCAGATGGCTTTTGTTTCAACAGATTGAGAAGGGCTGTTGTATCTGATGAGTTGAGCCGCCCGGCAGCATTCTTTAATTTTTCCTGCAAACCAGCTTCCCCATACCCTACGGATTTTTCATGCGCTTTGATAAAATAATATACGGCGTCTGCCGGAAATCCGGACGCCATATACGCATCCCCGATCAACGCAAATACCCTGGGCGCATGATCTGCGGACAGATCCCTCTCCGAAATCGTCTCTGCCTCTTTTAGTAATTCATTATATTTCCCTTCATTGTATAACAAGGCAAGCGCCTGAATTTTTGCATCCTGAACAAAGGCGCTGTGCGGATATTGTTTGATAAGACGTTGATAGGCGCTTCTGGATTCAGCCGTGCGCCCCATGGCTGAATAGATAGCCCCCATATTCATCAATGCGGCTTCTGCGCCAGGTCTGCCTGAATATGTTGAGAGATATTGTTCATACAGCAATAAGGCTTCTGCATATGCCCCCTGTTGAATCTTTTCTTCAGCGTTCAGAAAGAGCGCCTCTTCAGGGCCCGGTCCAACTTTTGCCTTAACCGGCACAATCGTGGGTCTGGGCACGCACGCCCACACGGCCATCATTAAACCAACTGCAATACATAAAGTTATCTTCAATTTCATACGCGTATTAGATTTCACTAAAAAGTTATAATTAAGCCCGGGCTGGGCTGGCACCAGCACAGCCCGTGTCCGCTAACATTCTATCCTTATTGGATATTTCATTTCTGCCATTTTTTGCCCGTCACTATACTATTGATCAACATGTATTGCAAGCAGAGCGTGAACAATAAGGCATCAGATTTAAAATCATATGATCTGTAAGTATCTGCCTAAAAAACTTATCGATCTTTCAACAGGCACAAATAATTGACCCTTTGCATTATATTGACAAGAACATGAATTCATCCTATAATTTTCTCCATTCGATGACGCACTATATCATCGCAAATTAAACGTAAATTTAGGAGGATTTTTCAATGATCCGGATGAAAATATTTTTGCTGATCATACTGATTACCCTGTTTGCAGCCTCATCTTCATGGGCGTTTTACGAATATGTTGATGAACATGGTGTCACCCGTTATACCGATGATATCAATGAGGTTCCTATTGATCAGCGTTACGGAAAGGAAGAATATCAGGAACCCGAAGACCCAGTCCAGGAAACAGCGCCGCCGGAAACCCAGAATAAGACGCCGGTTGAATCAGCGCCTTCATCCACTACCAAAAATATGGATTATGACGCCACAATGAAAGAGCTCAAGGAAAAACAGGAAGCGCTGATAAAGGAAAGGGATGCCATTGAAAAAGATGATGCTCAGCTTTTAAAAGATAAATTAAAGTTAAAGCCTGGAGACGACATTGAAGAATACAATGAGCAAGCTGCCAAACTCAACGAAAGAACCAGAGAGCTTGAAGAAAGAAGAGAAGAATTTAATAGCAAACTTGCTGCGTTAAATGCTGAGATAGAACAACACAACGAAAACGTCGCAAAAAAGCTTGAGTCTCAACTGAAAGAATACGAGATGCAGAAAAGCAAAACAATTAAAAGCAGTGAAAAAAACGAAGAAGAATAAACTGGTTTAACATAGCCCCCTTCCCTCCATCTCCTGAAACCTCTACTGCCTTAATCACGATAGGTGATCCAGATATCAAACCCCGCTGTCATGCCCCGGTTTACAGATTGTGACGCAATCCTCATTTGTCATTGCGAATGCGCGACAGTGCATGTGGCAATCTTTATATTATCAAAAGGTTATAAGCGTTCGTGAGTAAAAGAATCGCCGAAATCTTTCCGGGTTTTGGAGTTATCCTTTCAAACCCATAAAAGCCAATCTAAGCAGAGCATACACCGGCGTGTCATTCCGGCGAAAGCCGGAATCCAGTCAACCAATCGCATTATAAAAGTCCAGCCAATTTGGATTGCCGCTCTCAATCAATTCCAGTTTCCATCTTCGTTTCCATTCTTTTAATTGCTTCTCCCGGATAATAGCGGATTCCATGGTTTCGTGCAGTTCATACCAAACCAACTGATGAACATGGTAACGTCTGGTAAACCCTTCTACCATATTATTTTTGTGTTCCCATATCCTTTTTACAAGGTTTGAAGTTACGCTAATATAGAGCGTACCGTTTCGTTTACCTGCCAAAATATATACTGCCAGCTGTTTATCCACCCATGCCTTTCTGGATTCCAGCTTTCGCCGGAATGACAAAAATTAAACTGTAACAAAATAGTTGCTTTTAGATATCGCAATCTTTTCTGAAGCCAGGTCGATTTTAGAGCCAGAGGAAAATGATTATCAAACCTTGATATTTGAATAAAGCTTGGCGAATCCAGCCGCAAGCCTCTTATCCTCTGCCATCCTATCTTTAAACTGATTCGCAATCCGGCTGATAGCCGAATAGGTTAGCCCAAAAAAGTTCCCAATCTCCTGATTAGAAAACCTTCCGGTTTGCTTCAGTAAATAGACCAGCATATCCCGGTTATCTTTATTCTCTAAACGCGGTTTCTTGCTATTGCCAAACGCTTTGAGATCAAAATTTAAGAACGCCGCAGCGCTTCTTAATAGCTTTTTCGCATCAATATCCCTGTACATACGATTGTGCTGGGGCAGTTCCGCTTCCTGTTTATTCCCTAAAAAACGCTTCTTTATACTGGCTACAAATTTATCACTCCCGTAAATCAATCCATGCTTGATATCATCAAGAAGGCTGTCTTTCTCTTCCGAATATTGGTGAACTTTTATTCTGTAAACCCTGTGTTTGTCTTTGCCGGAAAGCTGATTTAAAATAAGTCGCGTGTTGAGCCATTCCGGCAGCTTCTTTTTATAGGCATAAAACCTGTAGCTGCTCCATGGATAATCGGAAAGCCGTTTAACCATTCCGGCTTTTAAGGGATTGCGATGGATATAGCAGGACAGGCGCAACAGATAGGCATCGTTTTCCACAATCATGCTTTTAAAGCGCCCCTGGAACAAATGGCCGGATGTATGATTGTTCAGGTTGAATTTGCGGGTGTAGGTGGTGCCGAACCATTGCATGGCTTTGGAAAGATTGGCATTTTTTGTTTTTAACAGAAGATGGTAATGGTTGTCCATTAGAACATAAGCATAGATATCGATATTAAAACGCTCGGATAAATCTTCTAATAAAGACAGGAACAGGTGTCGGTCGTCATCTGAACGATAAATATCCTGACCGCCATTTCCCCGGGACAGGACATGATACAGTGCGTTGGGGTATTCGATTCTCCATTGTCGTGCCATGGATAGGATAATATAGAATCTGGCAATAATTGTCAAGCAAATTCAAATAGCAAGGTTTGACCCCAAATTTTCGTCTTTACAGTGCATCTTTAGATATTTTCATTAGGCAATATATCCAAAGAAAGAACACGAAAAATATATGAATTATCCCGTAAATAGAACAAGCCAATTTGTTTTTATCTATAAAGATAAGAATAGTATGCACCAAAATGAGCACTGGAAACAAAATGATTGCTGGATAAATAGCCCAATTATCACCATATTTAGAATAAGGAGATACCGCTAATGTCCAGCATATTAATAATATATCTATCAGTATTGGTGAAAAATATTTCAATTTCATTTTTTAAGATCCTTCAATAAGTTTATTCGTGTTTTAAAATGCCAATTAAATTTTTTAGGGTATTGGAAGAGGTATATTATAACCTGGTCGACTACCAGGTAAATTTGGTGGTACTCCACCTGCTGCAATAATAACTCCAGAAACATAACTATTACTGTTGTAACCCAGAATACCATATGGTCCACTTGCAGGTAGTGGATCGTATATAGCATCATTATTGTATCTTGCTGCAGCATTTAATAAGGCGTTAATAAAATCGGTATCAGACATGCCACTTGGGGTGCACACTACAGTCAAATCACTTAATTTATTCGGAGAATCACCGGGGAAATTAGGTGCCCCTTGCAACCCGCCAAACCATGCAAAAAAATTATTAAATCCAGGGCCAAAAGCCTGTCCTCCAAGAGTAGCGGTGTTATTATTCCTAAAAAGTGGGTTATCTGCAAAATCCTTAGGGTTGTCTGGTGACAATACTATAGCGGCATGATTAAATGGATTTCGAGGGCTATTTACAAAAGCTGGGTGCTGCCCTACACGCACAAGAAGTCCGTTGGGGTCAACTGCATTCACCGGATCACTTAAGACATACCCATATAAATCCGTATCGCCCCCATCAAATCCAATCGGATCTTTGGCTGTCCATCTGCCGATATCAGGATCGTAATCCCTGAACCCAAATCTTACAAGGCCGGTATCCCGATCATGCAATCCGCCTGCAAAGCCGAATGGCACAGTAAATGACGGATTTGAATCGGCGATAATATTCCCAAACGAATCGTAATCAATTCTTTTTACCACATTTCCAGAAGAATCCGCAACTGCTCTTAAAGACCCGACTTGGTCATAGGTCAGGTAGTACGTAGAACCAGCCTTTGTCATGGCCACAGGCATGCGGGCGTCTGTGTACTGGAACCGCATGAGAAGATTATTGCTTCCGTCATATACAGCCAGCAGATTGGTCAGCCCATGCCACAGGTACTTTTCGACAATGGCTCCATTAACTTTCTTTGCAATGCGCCTTCCCAGAGGATCATGAATGTATTCGATCTGGGAGTTATTGGGCAGGGTAACACCCAGAAGTTCTCCCCGCTGGGAGTAATTGTACTGGGTAGTAGCAGAACCCTCAGTTCTGCTGATCAAGAATCCATCCACATCATAGTTGTAGGA
>JAABPS010000207.1 GCA_011391835.1 Desulfobacteraceae bacterium | reverse complement strand
ACATGCAGGCGAGATTAAAATAAACACTTGGGCCAAAGTCAGGATCAATTCGAATGACCTCTAAAAAATGTCTTATCGCTTCATCCGTTTCCCCCATACTTCCCAGGACAATCGCCAGGTTGTTATGGGTTTTCACAGAATCCGGCTTTATCTGAAGCGCCTGATTAAACTGACTGATAGCCTCATCTGCTTTCCCTTGCTTGAACAGCGCCAATCCAAGATTATTTAAAATCATGTCGTTTCCCGGGCTCAATTTCGAGGCTTCATGATAATAGTAAGCGGCGTGTGCAGTATCGCCCTGCGCACTTAGATCGTGGGCAATATTATAAAAGGTTGATGAAATAAATTCATCTTTCGTAACTATTTTCCAGTTCACAAGAACTGCCGATATAACAACCAGAAACAGACAGATAAAAACAGATTTCAGTTTTTTCTCTCTGAAAAATTCACGGCTCCCTGCAATGCCGGCTGCAGCAAATAATACAAGAACTCCGATCATGGGAAACCTGTATCTTGCAAAAACATAGAACAATGCCACACTGGCTGCAAAACAGATCAGAATCAGATACAGAATCCACAACCGCTGCCTGAATCGCCATGTCAAACAAACCCCCCATACGGCCAAGGGGCAGATCACGCCAAAATGAAAGAAAAAACCAAGCCATTTTAAAACCAACGACCATTGAGAATGGGCATACTGGCTTTCCGCATCACCCACTTCAACCGCATTCCAGACAAGAAACCACTTTTTTGTCATCAAACCGATCCAATGCATTGGTTCTGATCCGATATAAGACAGTGTCCGGCCAACCCAATATGTTGAAACCTCTGAAGGGCTGAGCTTTCTTCCCAGTGCTGTTTCCGCCAGCTCTGTGGCATCCTGCCGTTCAAATGCCCAGTCTCCCCTGTCCGGACGCAGGGGCATGTATCTGCCATCTGCCATGTTGTTATTGCCAATATACAGATTTGAACCGAACTGAGACGTGGTCAGAACAAAATCTCCTCCAACGACTTTGTTTCGCAACCCAACAGGAATCAGAATAATGGCCGCACCGCATAACAGCAAAGCGCTCCATGAAATCCTTGTCCTAAAAGGCATACTTCTGAAATAAATATAAAGCCAGAATAGAATCACAATAATAAGGATAAGTGCATTCTCACGGATGAGCCCCATACAGCCCAAGACTATTCCCATGATCAGCCACCCCATCCCTTTGGGTCGCTGAAGTGTCATCCCTATCAGATAAAGAAACAACGACATGAAAAAGAAGCCCAGCACCTCTTTTTGAATAAGGCAGTCAAAAAAGATGGCTGTGGGGTATATGGCTATCAGTATACCTGAAATAATTCCCGTTTTTTTTGAAAAAAAATCTCGGCCTGCTCTGGCCAAAAGCAGACAAGACAGGATGCCAATGGCCACCTGGATAATCCGAACGATGAGAAAATCTCTTCCAAAAAAAGTATATATCAGGGCCAAAAAATATGGATACAGAGGCGCCTGGTAAAAAACCTGGCTGCCCAGCCAGTTTCCACCGCTGATCTCCTGTGCCCAGGTATCATAGCTTTGTGCGTCCCCCAGAAGCAAGGTAGATACAGGCGCATCGCGCATCTCCCACAGATAAATTGCTCTGACGGCAAGTGCTAACAGGAAAATCAAAACATAATAAAAGCGTTCCGTGTTTAGCGTCAGGCCTTCATTAGGAAAAACCCTATCAACGGCTTCTTGTTTCTGGTTTTTACGCTTTTGTTTTACCATAAAAATACAGTTTCTTTCTCACTCGTTACTATTTACGCGTTACTATTCACTAATATCCTCTCGCCTCTTGCCTTTTATCTCTTGCCTCTTAGAACACAATTCCTACATACCCCACAAAACTACTTCCCGGACTTTTCTCATAGCTTGTAGCATATATGATTTCTTCGGCCTGTTGCGCCCCCAATTCCTTTGCTGTGGCAATGGCTGAGGCAGCAGCTCCCGCGCAGCATGCATTCTGGTTCGTTAATGCTTCACGGATAACACGCTCAGGGTCCATCGCCAGCATCGCATCAATCACACGCCTGTCATTGTTCTCGCGTACCCATGTTACAGCCGTTTTTCCGCTTCCTTTCGGCTCAAACCCGTAATTTAATCCATAATGTGTTAAATCCGTTGATCCCAGGACTTTCACGCGCAGACCCAGTTGTTTTGATATATCCGCAGCCGCTTTGGCTATTCGCAACGCTTCATCAGAAGGGGGTACGCCCATCGGCACAATTTTGGTATTTTCAAAAAAATATTTTACAAAAGGAAGCTGCAATTCTATGGTGTTATCCCGTGTGTAATCTCCAGGTTTTTCAATTTTAAATGAAAATCTGCCTGAAAGTTCTTCGGCAATTGCTTCGTCAATAAGAACCTCGCCAAAAGGCGTCTCCCATGCGCCTTTTTTCATCAGATAACTGGGAGAACCCGGATGAAGATGCATCCCGAAAATAATAAACGTATCCACGGGTGTTTTATCCTGGAGACATTGAATCACATTGCATGCGATGCTACCGGAAAAATACCATCCCGCGTGGGGGACAATACCTCCTGTCAACTTATTCCCGGGAGTGGATGCAGGTACCGCCTCTTTCATGAAGCGCTTAATTTCATTCTCGCATTCAGAAGGACTTGCCGGATACCAGCTCCCGGAAAAAACAGCTTTTCTCACATCCACGGTCATCACCTCCTTATTTTAAAATATATACTGGCACAGGATGCCATAAATGTCCAATAAATTTAAAGCCTTTGTAGAACAATGGATTCAGAAAATCCCATCGTTGAAGCGATAACTTTCCTCCTTTTCACACATACCGAACTAACTATATATAAACATTTGACATCCTAAACGTCTGACCTTATTTTACAGGCAAGTCCTATTAACCATTGATTTTCACATCATAAATAAAGTAAAAATGCATAGTTTGTTACATGGATAAAATGTTGGAGAAATCACATGCCGATATACGAATATGAATGTAAAAAATGCGGTAATAATTTTGAAAAGCTTATTTTTAACATTAAAGACACATCCATCACCTGCCCGGATTGCGGCGCCAAACAGGTCAAGCGTTTGTTAAGCACAGCCCGTGTTATTGGGGGTGGGATACAAAATTGCGTGCCCAGGCCCGGCCCTGCAAAAGGATTTTCCTGAGCCACCTGAATGGATGCGGCGGTCAGCCGCTCATGTATATGTAAAATAAATTTTCACGCTAACTATCTGTTAGAACAGTTTAAAGGGGGAGGGAATCGTGTGGGAATATACGGATAAAGTAAAGGATCATTTTTTAAATCCGAGGAATGTAGGAGAAATTGTAAATGCCGATGGCGTAGGAGAAGTTGGATCCCTTGCCTGCGGCGATGCGTTGACTCTGTATCTTAAAGTTGACAAAAACAAAAAAATCGAAGATGCAAAATTTAAGACATTTGGATGCGCCAGCGCCATTGCCTCTTCATCTGCACTCACAGAGATGATCAAAGGCAAAACCCTTGAAGAGGCGAAGAAAATAACCAACGAAGACATTGCAGAATATCTGGGCGGTCTTCCCAAAGAAAAGATGCACTGCTCCGTCATGGGGAGAGATGCCCTCGAAGCGGCTATTTTAAATATGGATGGAAAGCCCGCCAAAAAAGTCGAAGGAGAAATTGTATGCGAATGCTTCGGGGTAACGGATCTGGAAATCGAACGGGCGGTCAGGGAAAACAGCCTGAAAACCATTGAAGATGTAACGCATTATGTGAAAGCGGGCGGAGGATGCGGGAAGTGTCACGAAAATATTCAAAAGATCATCGACAAGTTCTCTATCACCGAAACACCTGCGCTACAGAAAGCGTTAAAACTGACAAATATTCAAAAAATTAAACTCATCGAAGAAACGCTGAAGCGTGAAATAAAGCCTGCGCTGGAAAAAGACGGCGGCGGAATTGAACTGATTGATGTGGATGGAAACATCGTCAGCGTCAAACTCTATGGTGCATGCGCCACCTGCAGCGCCTCGCAGGTAACGCTGAAACATTATGTGGAATCAAAATTAAAAGAACTCGTTACACCCGAACTGATTGTGGAGGAAGTGTAGGCATGGATACCGTCTATCTGGATAACAATGCAACAACAAAGGTCGCTGATAAAGTTCTCGATGAAATGCTCCCCTATTTTTCAGATTATTATGGTAACCCTTCCAGCATGCATACCTTTGGAGGCAATGTGGGCAAGAAGGTGATGAATGCGCGTGAAAAGACAGCAGCGCTCATTGGCGCCTCTCCTGAGGAAATAGTATTTACCAGCTGCGGCACAGAGAGCGACAGCACAGCCATCCGGGCAGCCATACAATCAAATCCTGATAAGAAGCACATTCTGACCACACGCGTCGAGCACCCGGCAGTTAAAAATCTCTGTGAACACTTTTTCAAAAATGGGTATCAGGTAACCTATCTGCCGGTCGATGGTCTGGGGAATCTTGATCTTGATTATTTGCGGCAAACCCTGACCGATGACACCGCTATTGTCAGCATTATGTGGGCAAATAACGAGTCAGGAGTAATATTCCCTATTCACCAAATTGCAAAAATAGTAAAAGAAAGAGGAATCGTTTTTCATACAGATGCCGTTCAGGCGGTTGGAAAAATTCCGATAAATCTCAAGGAAACAGGGATCGATATGCTTTCTCTGTCAGGCCATAAAATCCACGCGTCTAAAGGGGTTGGTGCGCTGTATGTAAGGAAGGGAACAAAATATTCTCCTTACCTCATTGGCGGTCATCAGGAAAGAGGAAGAAGAGGCGGTACCGAGAATGTGGCCTCTATTATCGGGCTGGGCAAAGCATGCGAACTGGCCGCAGAGCATCTTGACGATATCAATACCCGGGTAAAAAAATTAAGGGATAAACTGGAAACCGAATTGCTGAAACGAATTCCCAACGCCCAGGTAAATGGAAACAAAGATGCCCGCCTGCCCAACACGACCAGCATAGGGTTTGAATATGTAGAAGGAGAAGCTATTCTCCTGATGCTTGATCAGTTCGGAATATGCGCATCATCCGGCTCGGCCTGTACATCCGGCTCACTGGAACCATCCCATGTATTGCGCGCCATGGGCGTCCCGTTCACATCCGCCCACGGCTCCATACGATTCAGTCTGAGCACCTATACCCGCAGTGAGGAAATAGACTTTGTTATTGAAAAAATGCCGCCCATTATCGAAAAACTCAGGGAGTTGTCACCCTTCTGGAAAGAGAAAAAGGTTGCTGGATAGAAAAAATTTCAAGCAAACCGTTCAACTCTTTTTGGGTAAAAAAAGATTATCCAGTGATGGCGGGATCGGTATGAGGATGATTCTCAGTACTGTTTTCCTGTTCTACTTCTATGGAC
>JAABPS010000206.1 GCA_011391835.1 Desulfobacteraceae bacterium | reverse complement strand
TATACGAACTTCATTTTTTCCGATGATTTGGTTATCATTCTAACACGTGTCATTTCTTTTAAAAATAGAAAACATGCATAAATACAAATAAATACCTATTTATATGATTTCGTATTTCATGATAATAAAGACCAAAAGCGAACTTCGTAGTTTATGGAAAATTTGTCCAACTTAAAGAAAAATGACATTCTTCCAGAGCTTCAAACCTTTCTTTTGGAAAAGAAGCTGGTGCCAGAAAAGAACGTTTTCTTTTATGCCTTATGTAAATGACACACTCCTTCTTGTCCCAGCTTCTAAAACATCAATTCCCTTTACTAAAAGTATTATCAAAAATAGTTTAATCTAATCCGAAAGGCTACTCTTAAAATGACCAAAAATCGTTTTGGAGAAGTACAAAGCACACTCAAAACAAAACAGCCGGACTACCTTAATTTTTGGCAGTCAGCTGTCTCAAGTTATGCCCGAACAGCAGGATCAATGGGAGTTAAGTGGTTTGTCTGGTTTTGTATGAAATCGTGCAAGAGATACAGCACAAATTAAATAAAATATTCAATAAATTCAATCAATAATATAGTTCCCAGAAGCGGGTGATAACGAGATTGGCTATAAATTGAAGGGTAGATGTATTACAATTTTGGCGCGAATAACCATCTGCTTTCGTGTGTTAATTTATTGTATGTTCAGCCATTTTTCTATTGTATATATAATCGTGAAGGCATAAAAGATATCGCTGTCAAGAAATTTCTGGTATGAGACCTGCAAATGGAGTCCTTGGACAGTACCTTGAAAATAAGGGGAGGGAGTATGGCAAGTACAAAAAAAATGGATGTAATCACCACTTTTTTAGGACATGATGCTGTGATAGACGGAAACATTGAATTTAAAGGTGTTATCCGGGTGGATGGGGCGATCACCGGGAAGATTCAAAGCGATGACGGGACCATCATTGTGGGTGAGAAGGCCGTTATTCATGGGGATATTACCGTTGGGAGCGCTATTATTACCGGCGAGGTGAATGGTGATATAGATGCAAGCAGCAGGGTTGAAATCTATTCTCCGGGCAGGGTAATGGGTGACATCCAGGCCGCAGTTATATCCATTGATCCAGGGGGTTTTTTTAATGGAAAATGCGTTATGACGTCACGAATAACACCCAAGAAAAAATCGGAAATTATTACGGATAAATCGTTAACAGCCGATGAACCCAACGGGAAAGAAAAAAGATCAAAAAAGCTTTGACAATTTATTGTTGCTGGAGTAATAGACCGCCAAAGTTGTAACATGGGTTTTGAACAAAATTTTATCAAAAAATAAAGATGGAGTTTTATCAATGATACGTTTTGGGTGGAAATGGATGTGCTATTCATTGGTTGCGTTTGCAGTGACAGCCTTTTCCCTAATTGCTATGGATGTAAATCCCGTTTCAGCGGAGGGCGGGATAAATGTCTATCCGGACGAATCTGCTATTTTCCAAATTGTGAACTTTATTATTCTCATCTGGGCCATGAATAAGGTTTTATACCGGCCCATACGAAATGTATTGCTTCAGAGAAAGGAAAAAATTGCGGGGTTGCAGCAACGCACCGATGACTCCAATAGTGATATTGCAGAGAAAGACAAAGCATTTGAGGATGGCATTAAAGATGCAAGGGGAAAGGGACTATCAGAGAAAGAAAATCTTATCGTTGCGGCAACTGAAGAAGAGAAAGCGATGATTGGAGAAATTAACAGAAAAGCAAAGGACGAACTGGCAGCGGTTCTTGATAAAATCTCAAAAGAGGCAGAAGAGGCCAGAAAGTCACTGCAAAATGAAATTGACGATTTTGTAAAAGATATCGGAAAAAAGATTTTAGGGAGGGTTGTTTAGTGAGGCCTTCAAACAGATATAGTGTAACGAAAGACTGGAGACAAAATGGGATTGCGCTGAGGCGTGTATTTTTCAGGGCATTTATCATATTTTCTATTGTAATGGTATTATCCTGCGTTGATAGTATCGCCAGCGATTCATCGGAGGAAGGACACGGATCAAGTCCCTCTAAAGGCTGGGTTAGAACGGATACCTATCGGGTTATGAATTTTGCCGTTTTGGCTATAGTCCTTTTCTTTGTTATCCGCAAATACGGAGCGCCCAAGCTCAGCGGGCGCATTAAGGAAATACAGAATACGTTGGATGAGCTGGAAGCATTGAGGCAGGAGGCTGAAAAAAGGCTTGTGCAATGTAATGAGAGGCTCTACAGCCTGGACAAAGAGAAGGATAAAATTATTTCGGAATATATTAAGCAGGGGAATGAAGCCAAAAACAATATACTGAAGGAGGCAGAAGCCGCTTCAGAAAAACTTAAAGTGCAAGCCCATAAAAATATTAAACAGGAATTCGAAAAAGCCCGGTTACAGTTAGAAGCGGAGATATTTGAGAAAGCCATTATAAAGGCGGAAGAAATCATTCGAAGAAAAATTACACTGGAAGATCAGAACCAGCTGGTCAATGAGTATATAGATAAGGTGGTGGAACAGTGAAAAACATGGTTATCGCGCGACGTTATGCAAAAGCGCTTTTACTGGTTGGCAAAGAGGACGGCAATGCTGAAACGTATAAGAAAGAACTGGATATGATTGCCGGTTTGATTGATGGGAGTAAAGAGCTTGAACAGGCTATCATGAATCCCCTGTATGATTCTGCAAAAAGAAAAAACGTTTTAAAGAATATCATAGAAAGACTGAAAATTTCCCAGGGTATGACGTCTTTTCTCCTTTTATTGTTTGATAAAGGACGAATCGGGTTCTTGAGCAGTATTAATGACTTTTATAAGAAGTTTGCAGATGAGTTGAAAGGTATCGTTCGCGGCAGACTTGTTTCGGCTGCTGCGCTTTCATCTGACATGATTGATAAAATTACATCCGCTTTGTCAAAACGAACAGGGAAAAATATTGTGTTGGAAGTACAACAGGACCCCAATCTGATTGGGGGGGTCATTACCACGATAGGGGATTTGGTTCTTGATGGAAGTGTCAAGACACAATTACTCAATATGAGAGAATCTTTAAAAAGGGGTGAGAGTGTATAATGGAATTAAGAGCTGAGGAAATAAGTCAAATTATTAAAGGCCAGATCGCAGATTATAACAAAAAGGTCGAGTTAAGTGAAACGGGTACGGTGTTGTCCGTCGGGGACGGAATTGCGCGGGTATATGGGTTAGAAAAAGTCATGACCATGGAACTTGTGGAGTTCCC
Source organism: Desulfobacteraceae bacterium (assembly GCA_011391835.1). Lineage (GTDB taxonomy): Bacteria > Desulfobacterota > Desulfobacteria > Desulfobacterales > JAABPS01 > JAABPS01. Next base: position 2,181 of record JAABPS010000206.1, on the reverse strand, counting down.
GGGCGGAATTTTAGGCCTCGCATTGAACCTTGAAGAGGACAATGTAGGCGTTGCCATCATGGGTGAGGATATCCACATCAAAGAGGGGGATACCGTTAAACGAACAGGCCGGATTGCTCAGGTTCCCGTGGGCGAGGAAACGCTGGGCCGTGTTTTGTCGGCTGTTGGTGAACCATTGGATGGGAAGGGCCCTGTCGATGCTAAGGAATTCAGGCGCGTTGAAATGGTCGCTCCAGGGGTTATTGCCAGAAAGAGCGTACATGAGCCCTGTTATACTGGTTTAAAAGCTGTTGATGCCATGACGCCCGTTGGCCGGGGACAGAGAGAATTGATTATCGGTGACCGACAGATTGGAAAAACAGCGTGCGCCATCGATGCGATTATTGCACAAAAGAATACGGATATTTATTGTATCTATGTGGCATGTGGACAGAAAAAATCAACGGTTGCCCAGGTTGTTGCTGTTTTGGAAAAACATGGCGCCATGGAGTACACAACTGTCATATCGGCGTGCGCAAGCGATCCTGCGACGCTGCAGTATATTGCTCCTTATGCCGGGTGTGCCATGGGAGAGTACTATAGAGACAATGGAAAACACGCGATGATCGTATATGATGACCTTTCAAAACAGGCGGTCGCGTATCGGCAGGTGTCACTTCTGTTAAGACGTCCACCAGGACGCGAAGCGTATCCTGGAGATATTTTTTATAACCATTCCCGCCTTCTTGAGCGGGCATCCAAACTGAACGATGAATTGGGCGCTGGTTCTTTGACAGCTCTGCCGATTATCGAAACCCAGGCAGGAGACGTGTCGGCCTATATACCGACAAATGTTATTTCCATTACAGATGGGCAGATTTACCTTGAGCCCGGGCTGTTCTTTGCAGGTATCCGTCCGGCCATTAATGTGGGTCTTTCGGTATCTCGAGTCGGTGGCGCTGCTCAGGTGAAAGCCATGAAGCAGGTTGCGGGTACACTGAGACTGGATATGGCCCAGTTTCGCGAACTTGAATCTTTTGCTGCTTTCGGGTCAGATCTTGACGCGGCTACGCAGAGGCAGCTTACACGAGGCGCGCGGCTGGTAGAGGTCCTAAAACAACCCCAATATCAACCCCTTCCGGTAGAAAAACAGGTGGTTATTATTTTCGCGGGCACCAAAGGTTTTCTTGATAAATATCCGGCAAATGCAGTGATGAAGTATGAAGCCGGTCTTTATCAGTTTATTGAAGAAAGGTATCCAAAAATCTTTTCACAAATTGCTGAAAAGAAAGAGATTACCAGCGAGACTGATAAGCTGCTTCAGGAAGCATTGAACGCTTATGATGAAGAGTTTAAAAAAACCATATAATTTATTAATGTTAGAAATTAAGTCTTGAGATATATAGCAACCTTTCAAGATAGATAATAGATAAAGGCTTTATCTGTATGGCAACACTAAAAGAAGTCAAAACGAAAATCGGCGCTGTTAAAAAGACAAAGCAAATAACAAAAGCGATGAACATGGTGGCGACCTCACGATTGCGGGGCGCACAGACGATGATGGATAATTTCAGACCTTATGCGGCAAAGTTTGCCGAGGTGCTTGGAAGCCTTGCTGAAAAGTCTGGGGAGGAAACAGCAAATCCCCTGCTTGTGCCAAGGGAAGAAGTAAAAAAGATTCATGTCGTGCTGTGTACATCTGACAGAGGGCTTTGTGCGGGTTTTAATGTTAACCTTATTGCAAAATCAGCATCTTTTATTAAAGAAAAAGCAGAAAGCAGCGCTGAAATTTCATTTACTAATTTCGGGAAAAGGGGAAGGAATTGGTGCCGGAAAAACAAATTTAGCATTGAATATGAACATATCGGTGTCGTCGGTTCACGCATTGGATTTAATATTGCTTCCCAATCCGGTCAAAAGCTGGTTGAGGGCTATCTGCAAGGGAAGTATGATGAGGTACATGTTGTATATGCGGAATTTGTTAGCATGGCCAGACAGGTCCCTACCTTAAAACAACTGCTTCCCATTCCGGCAATTACAACCATAGGCAAGGAACCGGATGCGGACGCTTCCTATATGGCAGAGCATATTTGCGAGCCATCTGCGGAGGAGCTGCTGGGCCATTTGCTTCCAAGAAGTGTTTATGTTCAGCTGTACAGCGCCCTGCTTGAAACATCTACCAGCGAACATGCGGCTAGAATG
>JAABPS010000205.1 GCA_011391835.1 Desulfobacteraceae bacterium | reverse complement strand
TAGAGCATACAAAAAGGTTGAAAACCTAAATAACAGTCAGGGTTTTATTGAAGAAGAAATTGATTGTACGGTAAGAGGAAAGAAAATTCCCATCGAGTTAAATGCGACCATACTCAATGATGAAACCGGAAAATTTCTGGGAAAGGTCATCCTTCTCAAAGATTTAAGTGAAGTATCTGACCTAAGAAAGGAGATCGCCCGAAACCAGAGGCTGGCATCTGTGGGCAGGCTTGCCGCCGGCGTGGCGCATGAAATACGCAATCCGCTGAGTTCCATCAAGGGCTTTGCCACCTACTTCAAAGAAAGATACGGGAAAAAGGCAGAAGATAAAAACATTGCTGATGTGATGATTCAGGAAGTGGAACGCTTAAACAGGGTCGTCAGTCAACTGCTGGAGTTTTCCAAGCCCATTGCCATAACAAAAAAGTCCGTGCAAATAAAACCGTTTATAGAAGCTTCATTAAAAATGATAGAACGACAAGCCGCTGAAAGTAACATTGATATCCGGACAAAATATTTATCCGAGGAAGACAAAGGTCTTTTTGATCCGGACAGGCTTAGCCAGGTGCTTCTAAATCTCTATCTCAATGCGTTAGAGTCTATGAACAAAGGGGGTATGCTCAGCGTTGAAGTTAAAAAAGATGATGAAAAAAAGGGAATCGTAATTATAATTTCCGATACAGGCGCAGGCATCAGCGAGAATGATATTGCCAGCATTTTTGATCCGTATTTTACTACCAAGCCTGCCGGCACAGGCATCGGACTGGCGCTTGTCCATAATATCATTGAAGCACACAACGGTAGTATAAATGTATCAAGCACTCCCGGCAGGGGAACCCGGATCACTGTATTTTTGTCTGACGTGTAAAGAGATGTAAGAATGAAAAAGAACAAAGCATCCATATTGATTGTAGATGATGATAAGGCGCATCGAACCATGCTAAATGCGCTCCTGGACGGATGGGGATATGAAACCTTTGAAACGCAGGACGGTGCTGCTGCGATTGAACTGGTCCATGAAAGACATTTTGATATGATCTTGATGGATGTGCGCATGCTCAAAATTTCTGGTCTTGAAGCGCTTGAAAAGATAAAGCAGATAAATCCGGCCATACCGGTTATCATTATGACCGCATACGCGTCAGTGGAGACTGCTGTCAGCGCCTTAAAAGCAGGCGCGTATGATTACCTCACAAAACCACTTGATTTTGACACACTGAAATTTACTATTGAAAGGTCCATGGAGCATATTCTTCTCAAAGAAGAAAACCGCATGTTAAAAGAAAGCCTTGGAAAACATTTTGACCGGCAGAACATCATCGGACAAAGTGCAGCCATGAAAAATATTCTTGAAAAGGTCATGCAAGTCGCTCCGTCTGAGGCCACGGTGATGATTACCGGAGAATCCGGTACCGGAAAAGAACTCATTGCCGGTGCCATACATTTTAACAGCCCCAGAAAAGATGGGCCCTTCATAAAGATAAATTGCGCGGCCATCACGGAAACCTTGCTGGAATCTGAACTTTTCGGACATGAAAAAGGAGCCTTTACAGGTGCAGACCGGAGAAAAGACGGAAAATTCTACCTGGCAAATAGAGGCAGCCTGTTCCTTGATGAAGTCAGTGAAATGCCCATTACCATGCAGGTTAAACTCATGCGTGTTTTACAGGAAAGAGAGATCACCCGGGTAGGAGGTGAAGAAGTTATCAAGATCGATGTAAGGCTGATCGTTGCCACAAACAAAAACCTCCACGAAATGATTCAACGCGGTTCATTTCGTGAAGATCTCTATTATCGTTTGAATGTTGTGAATCTGGAGGTTCCGCCACTATCAAAAAGAAAAGAAGACATCCCATTGCTTGCACAGCATTTCCTCAACATCTTTTCCGAAAAAAACCGAAAAAAGATAAACGGATTTACACCCAGGGCAATGGATCATCTTATCCAATATGATTGGCCCGGCAATGTCCGGGAATTAATGAACCTCATTGAAAGAGGGGTGGTCCTTTCCCAGTCAAATTATTTAGACAAGATTGATCTCCCCATTTTAAACAAACCTTCCTCTCAAAGACCTGCTACGAATTTTGAAGGAACTCAAGAAGAAGACGCATCGTTAGATCAGGTTGAAAAAAATACTATCTTAAGAACACTCGAACAGGAAGACGGCAACAAAAGCGCAACTGCTCGAAAGCTCGGTATTACCCGAAAAACCCTGCATAAAAAACTAAAAAAATATGGCATCATGCCCTAACCCATTTTAATAATAACGTTTTCCTACATTAATACCCCATTCTCCGCTGTACCAACCTCGGCTTCTTGAATATTTCTAAAGTGTTTACTTTATATCCATCTATATGGTTATTTAGTATCCACTTTTGTATCCAAATCAAGGGTATCTTCTTCGTGATGAACAGATTTTTAAATTATATTATAATATAATTTCAATTAGTTAATAATATACAAATTTAATCTTAACCCATTGGCACATCCATTGCTATTACCAATACCAAACACAGCGATCGCGAATATAAAACGGTCCACAAGTTAATTAACCAAAAACAACATAGGAAAAAAGGAGATAATAAAATGAAACTTTCAAATAAAATAATTATAGGAATCGCCGTATTGGCAATCATCGGTTTTGCAGGATATGTCTTTGCCCATGATGGATATAGAGAACGCGGCTGGTATGGTCATCATATGGGATGGGGTCCACATATGGGCTATTATGATACTGGAAGAAATGCAAACCTGAGTGATAAAGAGATTAAAAAAATCGATAAAGCAAGAGATGATTTTTTCAAATCAACAGAAAAGATACGAGAAGCTATTTATCAGAAACGGATTGAACTCCGCACCGAACTGTCAAAATCGGACCCGGATACCAAAAAGCTGAAAACAGTTCAGCAAGAACTGTCAAATCTCGAAGCGGATCTGGACCAGAAGTCCCTGGATTATGAAGTCGAATTAAATAAGATTGCACCGAATGCTCGTGAAAGGTTTGCCGGAAGAAATTTCGGATACGGCAGACATGGCGGATATTGCAGGGAATGATCGAATTTAAAATAGGGGGAGAAAACAATTCTCCCCCGCTAACATAAGTGGAGTATGAAAAATGAAAAAACAAAACATTAAAATAATTATTATCATCACAGGCGCTTTGCTGGTGATAGCCGGATTGCTTGTTTTTCATTCCTCGTATCTTGGATGGAATGGAATGCATGGATATCGCACCTGGCCCTGTGTCATGAACTATGGTTCGATAGGAGGCATTATGATGTTATTATGGATTGTTGTTATTGGCGCTTTGATCTACATGATTTTCAAATTGGGATCAGAGAGAAAAGATTTATCTGCTGAATCAAATGCGCTTGAACTCTTAAAACAACGTTACGCGAAAGGTGAAATAAGCAAGGATGATTTTGAATCAATGAAGAAAACGCTCCAGCAATAGAAGTAAAGATAATCTTTCTTCAATTAGAAAGGAGGAACGATGCTTAAACGATCTCTTATATATGTATCCGGTTTGATAATTGCATTTCTGCTAATCGGATTTCATGCTTTTGCCGGAGACTATAAAGCATTGCAGCCGGAAGAATTAAAAACCATGCTAAATGAAAAAGATTTCTTTTTACTGGATGTGCATATACCTGAACAAGCTCACATAACGGGAACAGATGCGTTCATCGATTACAGGAAGATAAGACAAAATACGGATAAACTGCCGACCAATAAAGATACAAAAATTGTGGTATATTGCCGAAGCGGCAGTATGAGCCGTTCTGCTGCAAAGGATTTAATCGATATGGGATATACCAGCGTTTATGATCTGAAGGGAGGTATTAAAATGTTCAACAAGCTCCCATGAATAAGGCCTTTGCAAAAGCTCTGCTTTTCCAAAGGGTCCATGAGAAGGTAGGTTTTATTAATGCGAAAATAGCTAAGTCGCCTGGGATGATAGTGGAAAATTATCTAAAATTTTATAAGACAGAAAAGTAGTTTGTGGCTTAAATTATAAGACCCCCTGCTACGTTCGAGGAAATATCCTTAGCAGCTTAACTGTGTGTCTATTCTTTTCGTGGAAAGATCAGTCCGTCCTTGACTTATATTGACACAATCAAAAAAGCATTTTAATTCGTTTCTTTAACTTCTCGCCAAGTTCGATATGATATTTCAGCCACTCAATAATACTACTCATTTCAAACTCCTCTCAAATCTTTTACGGCCTGAAGAATATCTGTAGTGCCAGCCTTCCAAGAGGTTCGCGAAACGAGCAAGAAAAGATGAAGACAAATCAAATCTGTCAATGGTGAAGAACTGCCCCGTATGCTTTCTTCATCCTTTGCTGAGGCCAAATAGTCTTATTTCCTTTCTCGGCCTAAATTCGATGAATCCCACCTCGGTAACCATTGTTGAACCAATGGCGGAATGTCTTTGGCAGACCTCAATGGTTGCTAAAGCCTCGGGAGAGGAAAGTTCCTTGGAAATAGAACAATGCGGGAGCCATTTATGCGGTTCATAGTGTTCCCGAATGGGATAGCCACCTTTTTGTAATAGGTGATATAGGTCCCGTTGAATCTCAAGCAGAAATGAGCTCATAGCCGGAACTAAAAACACTGCCTGCTGTTTGCCTGGTATTAAAGCAATCGCTGAAAACGTGATGGGAAAAACTGAGTATCTTCTAATACCAGATTCCATGAGTTCAGCGGCTTGATTCGCCATACAGTCATCCAGAACCACCAAACTCAAATGAGGTCGGCTGCCTATTTTATGCAATAACGATGGCACACCAGCTTTTTCAAGCGCACCCCACAGCGCTCGTATTTTTTCCTCAAACCTGAATTCAAAATATAGTTCTAACGAATAGCCCATTTACTTCCCGAAATAAGTTGCGAAATTCATACTGCTAATTCACATAACCATTTATTATCAGGTCAATTTGCCTTGATAATATGATAAGGTATTTTCGGGTATTGAATGGATTTGAACCCATTCCACCTCTGTCAACTATTGGCAATGAGTTCTACCGCCTGATCAAGCGCTGCGTTTAATTTCTCCGGCTTGGATCCGCCTGCCTGGGCCATATCCGGCCTGCCTCCGCCGGAGCCGCCGGCAATTTCAGCAACCTGCTTGATAATATTCCCAGCATGATACCTGTCTGTAAGATCTTTGGTAACAACTGCAATCAGCATCACTTTTGACCCATTAATACTTCCCAGCACCACAACGCCGGACTTTATTTTATCCTTATATTTATCCGCCAGATCCCTTAATGCGGCAGGGTTGTCAATGGGCACTTTCTTGACAATAACATTAATGCCGTTGATTTGTTTAATGTCCTCTTCGAGACTTTCTGTGGTTTTAGTAGCCGCCTGAAGCTTTAAACGATTTACTTCTTTTTCCAGAGATTTCATATCCGAAAGAATCTTCTTGACCCTCTG
>JAABPS010000204.1 GCA_011391835.1 Desulfobacteraceae bacterium | reverse complement strand
TCAATCTTAAGTTCACTCCTTCCATTTCAAACAGTTTTTTAAACTGTTTGATGAGTGCGTTTTTCGGCTCAGTTAATATCCTGACAAGTGAGGCTTCGCTCAACTCATCAAGTGTCGCTACAACAGGCAGACGCCCAAGAAATTCGGGAATTAACCCGAATTTAATCAGATCTTCAGGCTGAACCATTTTTAATATTTCGCTTTTATTCTTGTTCTCTTTCGCGACAATTTTTGCTCCAAATCCCATAGCCTTTGAACCAAGTCTTCTCTGTATAATCTGGTCAAGCCCGTTGAATGTTCCACCACATATGAAAAGGATATTCGTAGTATCTATTTTGACAAAATCCTGCTGAGGATGCTTTCGTCCGCCCTTTGGAGGTACGCTTGCAGTGGTTCCCTCTATGATCTTAAGAAGCGCCTGTTGTACACCTTCACCGGAAACATCCCTTGTTATGGACGGATTATCCGATTTTGCCGCTATCTTGTCAATTTCATCAATATAAACAATGCCGCGTTTGCACTTTTCCACATCATAATCAGCATTCTGGAGAAGTGATAGAATTATATTCTCAACATCCTCACCGACATAACCAGCTTCGGTAAGACTGGTGGCATCCGCTATCGTAAATGGAACATTTAAAAATCTTGCAAGTGTCTGCGCAAGAAGCGTCTTGCCCGTACCTGTAAAGCCGATAAGCAGAATGTTACTTTTCTGTATCTCGATATTACCGGTATTAACATTTGAATCGAGCCTCTTGTAATGATTATACACTGCAACCGACAGAATTTTTTTCGCATACTCCTGCTCTATTACATACTCATCAAGCATCTCTTTTATCTGCTTGGGAACAAGCAGATTTTCATGTTCCGTCGCCGTTTTATCGCTCTCTTCTTCAATAATTTCACTGCAAAGCTGGATACACTCATCACAAATATAGACCGCGGGCCCTGCTATCAGCTTTGTAACTTCCTTCTGGTTCTTTCCGCAGAATGAACAGAAAAGATTGTCGCTGTCGTTCCCTTTTTTTGTCATTTGATGCCTCCGGCTTTTTCAATATTATCAATGTCACCCCTGTTTACGATGACATGGTCTATAATACCGTATTCCTTTGCTTCCTCGCTGGACATAAAGTAATCTCTGTCTGTATCTATTTGTATTTGATTTAAATCTTTTCCCGTGTGGAACGCCAGAATGTTATTCAGGGTATCTTTCATCCTCAGAATCTCTTTTGCCTGTATAGCGATATCGGATGCCTGCCCCTGAAATCCTCCCATAGGCTGATGAATAAGTATGCGGGAATTAGGAAGGGAATAGCGCTTCCCTTTAGCTCCTGCCGTCAGTAAAAATGCTCCCATGCTTGCTGCCTGTCCAATACAGACAGTTGCAATATCAGACTTGATATATTGCATTGTATCATAAACGGCTAGTCCGGCAGTTACCACTCCGCCCGGCGAATTGATATAAAAGTTTATGTCCTTGTCGGGATCTTCGGATTCAAGAAAAAGGAGCTGGGCGATGAGAAGGTTTGCAACCTCGTCGTTCATGGCAGTCCCAAGAAATATAATCCGGTCTTTCAAAAGCCGCGAATATATATCATATGCCCGCTCTCCCCTGCTGCTCTGCTCTATTACCATGGGTATTAGTGGCAAGGTCTTCCTCCTTTTTATAATTATTCCTTATGTTTTCCTGTTTCAGACTCCGGCACAGGCTCGGCATTTTCAACAGCGCTATTTTCTATAATAAGATTGATGGCGCATTTTTCAAGCAGCGTGTGTTTGAAATAATCAAGTTTATCTTTATTCTGCCGGTAATATTTTTTTATTTCATCCACCGGCTGGTTAAAAGATTCAGACATTTTCTTAAAACCCTCTTCCAGCTCATCGTCTTTTAAAACAAGATTTTCCTGCCCGATTATCTTGTCCAGAATCAGGTGTCGCCTTATCTGTTTTTCGGCAGTATCCCTGTATTTTACAGCAAGAGTCTCTTTTGAGAGGCCGAGAGCTTCAAGCGATGTGTTGTGATATGCAAAGGATCTTTCTGCGTCGGCAATAATGTTCTCAAGCTCGAATTCAACCATTGCTTCGGGCACTTCGAATTGGGTTTTTGCAATAAGAGCCGTAAATATCTGCTCGTTCAGTTCCTGTTCGACCCTTTTTTCATATCCCTGACTGAGGTTCTCTTTTATTTTGTTCTTAAGTTCTTCCAATGTGCTGAAACCACCAAGATTTTTTGCGAGATCATCGTTAATTTCAGGAAGTATCTCTTCCCTGATCTCGTTTAAGCTCACATCAAAAACAATATCAAGGTTTTCTAGTTTGGCATTAAAGTAACCTTCAGGAAAATGAACTTTTATCTCCTTTTGTTCTCCTGCCTTCATTCCGATAATTTGTGAATCAAAATCTTTTGTTATCCGACCCTGGCCCAGCTTAATCGTGAAATTTTCCGTCTTTGCCGTTTCTTCGAAGGGTTTACCGTCTTTGAATCCTTCATATGTGATGAGGGCAAAATCGCCTTCAATTGCTGGCCGGTTTTCTTCTATAGTTTTCTGTTGTGCAAGATTCTTTTGAAGCATTTTAAGTTGCGCCTCAATTTCATCATCGCTGATGCTGTATATATTTTTCTTAAGAGTCAGGCCTTTAAAATCTATATCGGCAATTTCAGGCTTTATTTCAATGGTTGCGTCATATTTATAAGGCCCTTTTTCGTCAAGGGCGGGCGGTTCAATTTTCGGATCACCAACAATTTTAAGCTCTTTTTCCCTAACCACATCGATAAATGAATCCTGAAGAAGTTTATTCGATACGTCTGAATGCACATCTTTTTTGAAAAACCTCTCCAGAACCGAACGGGGGGTTTTTCCGGGACGGAATCCTTTTAGCTTTGCCGTCTTTTTAAGGTTTTCATAGGCTTTATCAATCTCAGTTATAACCCTGTCGTTTGGAATTTCAACATGCAGAATCTTTTTTACGGTGCTCACATCTTCAATTGTAACTTGCATATGTTTCCTTTCTGATAAAAAATAACCATATTTTTTACACGATGAACAATATTGATGGACTTATTAAAAGTCCATCAGCAGGCCGAGGGCGAGTAAGCTCCGGCCTGGGGTGAGGGTATCAATATATTTGGTGCGAAAGGGGAGATTTGAACTCCCACTCTGTCACCAGAGCTGGATCCTAAGTCCAGTGCGTCTGCCAGTTTCGCCACTTTCGCAACTTCTTAATAATTATAGGTATTGCAATTTTCAGCAAATAAGATTAAGGTTTCGACTGCTTATATATCGCCGATTCGCCAAATAATCTTTAATATATTATAAGATGTCAAACATAATATCAACCGATATTCGTGTCAAGCAAAATTGATTAAAATTCCTGTTATGTCAATATATTGTAATGGATTTATTGAAAAGGCAACTTATGTATCCGCGGCTGCCGCATTTCTGCTTCTGTTTGGCTTTTGTTTTCAGGCTTATGCGAGCCAGCCCGGTATGGGAACCAGAGTTATAACTATTGTGCTGGACCCTGGGCATGGTGGTAATATCGATTTCGGGGCAAAAGGTCCTTATGGAAAATTGGAAAAAGAAGTGACTTTAAAGCTTGCCGGAATGATTGCTTCAGATATTGGAACCAGATTCAATATTATTCTTACACGTACAGAAGATACGGAGCTTGATCTTCCGGAAAGAACTGCGATTGCCAACCATTTCAATGCGGATCTTTTTATCAGCATTCACGCAGGCGGCGGTTTTGTTCATAAAACTAGAGGCATAACCATATGTTATTATAAAAATTATTATATGGATGACGCCACAAGTCCTACCGTAAATGAACCGAAACGGAAAACGCTAATCCCGCAGCCGGCTGCAAAAGCAGCGAGCGAACCAAAAATAGACTCTGTTGCCTACGGCCGGAACCACCTCGGGTGGACCGCTGCTGATAGCGGGAAAAATAAAAGATCTGTTAATAATACAGACCTGCCTGTTCTCTGGAAAAAAATACAACAACAACATGAAGAGCAAAGCAGTATTTTTGCGAGCACTATCAAAAAGAATCTTTCCGGAATAATTACAAACGGCGACATAAGAATCAGTGTCGCCAATTATTCGGTTCTGGAAGGCGCTGATATGCCTGCAATACTTATTGAAGCAGGATGTTTGACCAATCCTTCTGATGAGGAGGCCCTTTCGGGTAAAGAATATCCATCAGCTTTAGTTAAAGGGATTGGTATTGCAATTGATGAATATTTTCAAAATATCGGCTTGCAGGAAAAAATAAAGCGTGGTAAACCGTCGGAACAAAATATATCGGGGCGTGGCGCAGCCTGGTAGCGCACCTGCTTTGGGAGCAGGGAGTCGGAGGTTCAAATCCTCTCGCCCCGACCATATCATTCTTTTTTTAAAGAAATTACCGCCTTACCCGAAGAACTTTGAATAACTCATATTAGCCCTGTTAAGGTATGAGCTTCATATTAGGAGTTAGGAAAAGATCTCGAAAACAATCGACATCCTCAGGCCACGCGGTCGCGGGGTTCATGTCCGGCAAAGACGGCATCCAAATTGTCAAGGGCCCGAAATCCCATGGCAATTCTTGTTTCCTTCGTAGCGCTTCCGATGTGCGGCATCAGAAACACGTTGGACAACTGCCGGTATTCTGGATGTATGTCGGGTTCGTTATTGTAGACATCCAATCCGGCGGCAGTGAGCTTTCCTGACTTGAGTGCCGCTATCAGGGCATCATCGTCGATTACCACCCCTCGGCTGGCATTGACCACAATCGCTCCATCAGGCAGGAGCGCAATAAGTTCCGCGTTCAGCAGCTTTATGGTTTGCGGGGATGCCACGCAGTGGAGTGCCAGAAAATCGCAGTGAGGCATCAGTTCTGCTGGAGTCTTATGAAAGATGGCTCCTTCTTCAAGCTCATGCGGCATTCTTTTTACATCGTTATAATGGATTTCCATGTCGAATCCACGGGCACGCCTGGCTACTACACGTCCGACACGTCCGAATCCGAGAATCCCTAGACGCTTGCCAGTTACCTGTGTACCTACCATAAAACTGGGACTCCAGTCCTTCCACTCCCGGGTTCGGACGAGGCGCTCCCCTTCACTGGCACGGCGCGATGCGCCCAGTATCAGCATCATAGTCAGCTCTGCAGTGGCGTCGGACAGAACCTCAGGAGTATTAGTTACAATAAGGCCGCGTGCCCTGGCTGCCTGTATATCCACATGATCATAACCGACGGAAAAATTAGCGATAACACGCACGCTTTCCGGCAAGCTGGCAATTACATCCGCGCCAAACCGCTCGGTATGACAGGGCATAATGGCATCTGCCCCTCTGGCGCGTTTGATGATCTCGTCACTCGAATAGAGTACATCGTTGGGATTAAGTATGGGTGTGTAGTCTTTGCGAAGACGATCTTCGACCGCATCCGGCAGCCTGCGGGTTACAAGAACGACG
>JAABPS010000203.1 GCA_011391835.1 Desulfobacteraceae bacterium | reverse complement strand
TGTCCGACGATGCAGTAGTTGCCATAGCAACCGTTATGGCAGCCGCTATGGTGGACATGACAGCGGTTGGCGCGTCCTGTGTTAAGCCTATGATGCTCTTGAAGGAGCTGCCCAGGCCGCAAACGACGCAGATCATAAGCGTTCCCCAGAGCGTGAGCCCGGCACCCCTGAGCGATAGATGAGCCAGCGGTCCTGAGTAGATCATGGCGGCAAAGGAGAGAGCGATAATCACGGTAAGGATACCCATAACAATGCCGATGAAAACCGCCGGTACGATGATAGCTGATCTGAGGTCTCGGGCAAGTTCAGCCAGCAGCTCGCTTGGTTTCAGGAATAGGAATTTGCTTTTCACAACTTAACATGTCGCATTAACAGGCTTATATGTCAAGTTTTAACAGGGGCTTTTTGTTGTAAAGAGTATCTGGATGATTTACCGGGGAGTTGCTTGATTATGCTGACGTATTTCTTTTTTCTCGCGGCATAATTTTTAATTATTTTTATCGATTTTTTGCACCGGTTTATAGATTTCATGTATAATGCATATATGAGAACATGTCCGGTTTTATTGCAACATTTTGGACTTTAATTACGATATTGTCGAAAGATAGGGTAATGATATTTCATCCAACTTATTAAAATCGCGGGTGAAAGGAAAGTTGGTCATAATAGAATCAGATAATTGGAGGATATGCTATGGAGATCAGGGTGGTTAACCTTAAAGAGAAAGCTCAATTAATCAAAGAACTTCATCATTATAAATTGATCGCAGAGCTTAATAATTATCATTTAAAATTAATAAAAGCAAAAAGAGAGTTCATATGGCACAGCCATCCTGAGACTGACGAATTATTCTTTGTGGTTGAAGGAAAAATGGAACTCGCATTTCGTGACCGGATGTTTGAAGTAAAAGAAGGTGAATTAATTGTTGTGCCTAAAGGGGTTGAGCATAAACCCATCTGTGAAAACAAATGTACTATAATGTTAATAGAACCCAGGGATACTTTAAATACCGGAAATGCCGGCGGCCCGTTAACAGATACAAATCTTGAATGGATATAAGGCTAATTTAATCAGAAAAAATTCCTCGAAGCTCTGCTTCGGGGTAAGAATCCGGAATTCAGAATCCAGAAGGGGGATTAAAATATCTTCAAAAAAAATTCTGACTTCTGACTACTGTATTCTGTATTCCAGATACCTCGCAGCTCTGCTGCGGGGTAGTTCATTTAGTGTGTTATTAGAGTTAGAGTGTTAAGCAACTAAAAGAATCCAATTACGATATTTTATAGATTTATTTGAGGGCCTTTATGCTCAAACCGAATCTGCCGATCATTAACGACCCGGAAGGTTCCGCTGTTCCGTCTGAACTTCCCGAAGTAATCGACGCCCATGTTCATATCTTCCCTCACGGTATTTTTTCCGCGATCTGGGAATGGTTTGATGAGTATGCCTGGGAGATCAGATATAAACTGAGGACATCACAAATATTTGAATTCCTTTTATCCCGAGGCATTAAACATATTGTAGCTCTCCAGTATGCTCATAAACCGGGGATAGCGGACAAATTAAACATGTATATGGCGGCCAAATGCCGGGAATACCCGGACCAGATTACCGGCATGGCCACTGTCTTTCCGGGTGAAAATAATGCCGGCGGTATTCTTAAAGAAGCATTTGCACTGGGCCTTGGCGGCCTGAAACTCCACGCTCATGTACAGTGTTTTGACATGAACTCTGATGACATGAATCTGCTGTATGGCATTTGCCGGTCGAACGAAAAACCCGTCATAATGCATGTCGGCAGAGAGCCTAAAAGCACCGCTTACCTTTGCGACCCATATAAAATCTGCAGCGCGGAGAAGCTGGAAAGAGTCTTAAAGAACTTTCCCGGATTGAAAATTTGTGTGCCCCATTTAGGATTTGACGAGATATCCGCTTATAAGAAACTGATTGAGAAGTATGACAACCTCTGGCTGGATACGACCATGATTCTGGCAGGTTACTTCCCTATTAAAGAAAAGATTAAACTCGATAGATACAGGATCGAGCGGATAATGTATGGAACTGATTTTCCGAATATTCCTTATGCCTGGGACAGAGAGCTAAAGTGGCTGGGAGCATCAGGGTTGCCGGAAGAGAAACTGGAATGGATTCTTGGAAAAAGTGCCGGCATATTTCTCGGGTTATGTTGACGTTCTCTTGGTAAGTTAGATATTATTTCCTGTATTTTTCTAAACCTCAAGGTGGTAATGAAAAGAGTCCCGTTTATCGGGGTAAAGCCGGATTCCTGCGGCCGGCCTTTATTGAAGCTCCCCGCCGCAGAGCGGTCGGGGAATCTTCACCGTAGGGAATATCATCTGTTTTTAATTTGCTCGCTAACCCCGCCGCAGAGCGGTCGGGATTAGCGCTCGCGTTTCGGTTCAATCATAACGCGTAACTTTTTTGATATTATCTCCGCGGAATTTCCGTTAGTATTGATCATTATTACAAATTTATATAACTTACCATCTCTGCTTTTTATATATCCCGCCCTTGTGCTGACTCCTGTCAGAGTTCCTGTCTTGAAATACTCTGATCCGTTATTTTTCATTAAACTCATGTAAGGTTCAAATTCCGACAGTATTTTTAAAAAGCTCCTCGCTGTAATTATGTTTTCCCTTGAAAGGCCCGAACCTTCTGAAATTGACAGGTCGTTGATTTTGAGAATATCCCGCGCATAAGCATTGATTGCAGATACTCCTTTTTCAAGGGTTCCGGGAGGACCGTATATTCGGGCTCCGACTGCAAGTAGAAGCTGGTTTGCGATGAAATTGTTTGAGTGAACGAGGAGTTTTGAAACTATTTGTTCCAATAAAACCGGTGATTCATATAAAAATATCAACCTGTCGGTTTTAGTGTCGACTGTGCCGACTTTTATTTCTCCATGACGTTTTGTCCCTTCTCTTTCAATAAAAAATGAGATGAGATGGCCCGCATATAGCGCTATTTGATCCTGGTCGGATGAAAGCAGAATTCTTCCATTCTTTACGGAGGTTTTTGTAATTTTCTTTATTGCAAAGGGCAGGAGCGGTGTCTGTTCCTCGGAGCTGAAGAATTTTCCGTTTGAAACCTTAAAATTGACCGTATTAAAATTGACACAAAGGGCTCCGTTTGGAGAATCGTACGGTTCGAGGGATCTTGTTACACCAGGCATTACTGCAGGGTTCTGAAAATATGTGTCGTCTACTATTACATCATTAATATATTTGAGGTTCATTCCAGGGCTTTTCGCCAACTCAGCAATATATTCTGATATCAGGAGGGGATCTCCATATCCCCTGATTTTTAGATTCAAATCCTTGTCGATATAAAATTCAGTGGAAAATCTGTAGGTTGAGCCCAGGTAATGGAGAGCAGCAAGGGAGGTTAGAAGTTTCAGTGTGGATGCCGGAATAAGTTTTTTATCGGCATTTTTTTCCATGAATATTTTACCGTCCGGATAAGATACTATAATCGCATCATTGGCGCCGATATGTTTCAGAATATCAGATATATCTGTTTCCGCATAAACGTCTTGAGCCGATGTAAACAGGCAGAAAAAAGAAAAAATGGAGCTGATCAAAATCAATTTCGAGTTTGTCATAATAGGAGTACTAACCTCCTGTTTTTATTTTGCATATCGCACATCGTATATCGTACTTCAAGGTTCGTTGATCGTGGATTCTGATAACTGGTTACTTGTAACTGATAACTGGTTTTCCCTTGTCCCTCGAACCCCCGACCCCTTGACCATTTGAATCCTTTTATTGTCATCTGCTTTCAACTATGAATGTTACCGGCCCGTCGTTTACAAGGTGAACATTCATTATCGCCCGGAACCGGCCGGTATTTACCGTAATTCCTTTGTTGCTGACTTTTTCAACAAATTGTTCATACAGTTCGTTCGCTTTATCAGGTTCGGCGGCATCCATGAATGAAGGCCTTCTTCCTTTGCTGCAGTCACCGAGAAGAGTGAACTGGGATACGACAAGAATGTCTCCTTGTGATTCAAGAATCGATCTGTTCATTTTACCTTGTTCATCTTCAAATATTCTCAGGTTTAATATTTTATCGGCGAGAAAATTGACATCGTCTATCGAGTCTTTTTTTGAAACGCCCAGAAAGACAAGAAGTCCGGCGCCGATCTTTCCTATGGTGTCGCCTTCGATAGTAACCGAACTCTCTTTTACCCTTTGCACAACTGCCCGCATGATGGTATGTTCCTTAAAGTGAAACGAATTGGTTTTTACGAAACCGTCATACTTGATTATTTGTCACTTTGAAAGTAATTTATTCCGACAGCTTAGTAAAAAACCCTCTATATGCTGCTGTGGATTATGGTTAAATTCCTTTAAGGTAAAATATCGAAAGGGAATAAGGAATGGATACATTTAACGTTCAATATTGCTTCACATTGTCTGACGGGTCAAGAGAACTATTTGATATTAATATTGATACCCGCACATTAATTATGGTTGTTGATATTCCGGATAATCCGCCATTCTGGACGGAATTAAATTATTATCAATGTCCCAGATGTCCGTTAACAAAAAACGGAAGATTATTATGCCCCTTATCCATTAATCTTGTTGATGTTGTCAAGCGTTTCGGACGTATTATATCTTTTGAAAAACTTCATGTGGATGTCCTAACTAACGAGAGGATTTACTCAAAAAATACGACTGCGCATGAAGGATTAAGTTCTATGATGGGACTGATAATAGCCTGCAGTGAATGTCCGTTTACCGATTTTTTCAAACCTATGGCGCGTTTTCATCTTCCATTTGCCTGTTATGAAGAAACGGTATTCCGAGCATTATCAACATATTTATTGAGTTTGTATTATAAGAACAGTAAGCATAAATATGATGCTGTAATGACCGGATTATCGGATATTTATCAAAGCATAGAGGAGTTGAATATGGCGGTCAGCAAGCGTCTGCGCGCAGCGAGTCAGAAAGATTCAACCGTTAATGCACTTATACATCTTGATGTGTTTGCAAAATTTATGACCCTCCCCGTTGAATATAATCTTGAAAAGATACGTTATTTGTTTGATCCTTTTGTGCAAAATCGAAAACAGAGTTAACAAGAATTACTGCAAAATATCAGATAATGTTTATGGACATTATTTTTTCACTTGATTCAATTATTACAGCAATTGGACTTGCAAACAGGGTTGAAATAATTATTATCGCTATTGTCGTCGCAGTTATATTTATGATGATTTTTTCATCTCCATTAAACCGTTTTGTTGATAATCATCCGACCATTAAAATAGTTGCTTTGAGTTTTCTCCTTCTGATCGGCAAGGGTTTCGATATGCATATACATAAAGGTTATATATATTTTGCAATGACTTTTTCCGCATTTTGTTGAACCGAAACAGCGAGCACATTCCCGCCGCAGAGCGGACGGGGAATGCGCTCGCTGTTTCGGTTCAAGAATGATTTGCCCTTTAA
>JAABPS010000202.1 GCA_011391835.1 Desulfobacteraceae bacterium | reverse complement strand
AGCGGGTTGCTGCATGGTCTGATCTTCTGGATCATATCAATGTGTTCCCTGTGGCAGATGGGGATACAGGCCGCAATCTGATCATCAGTCTCACCCCCTTACGGAATCTGAACTCAAACCGAGAAGCCATTTGCAGAAACCTGATGCTCTCTGCAAGAGGAAACTCAGGAAATATTGCGGCTCAGTTTTTCTCCGGCCTTCTGAAGGCGGACTCGTTTGAATCCCTGCCCCAGGCAGCGAAACTCGGCACGGAAATGGCCTGGAAGGCCATTCATGACCCGGTTCATGGCACCATGCTTACAGTATTTGATGCGCTGGTGGATATCCTGCATCAACCATCCAATGGCAGCTCCGCAAAAAGGATAAACAACATCATTGACCATCTGGAAAAAGCAGTTCTGTCCACGCCGGATCTTCTTCCTGAATTGAAACGAGCAGGCGTTGTGGATTCAGGAGCTCTGGGCATGTTTATTTATCTGGAAGGTTTTTTCAAAACCCTGATTCATCAGGTAAATGATTTCCGTCCTATCCAGACTGCATTTAAAGGAAAACTTCAGATCTCGTCATCATTTCAGGAAAAATCGCAAAACATCTTCTGTGTAGATACGGTGATTCAGTCTGACGAAAATACGCAGGAAAAAATCAACTCACTGTCATCAGCAGGCAGTCATGTTGTTGTCATTCCCCATGAAAACTATCTCAAGATTCATCTGCATACCAAAGACAGCCTACAGACTCGAAAAATGTGTGAATCGCTGGGCGAAGTGGTTCAATGGACGGAAGATCATATCGGCCATCAGGTGGCAGCCTTTAAACCCAGAGCGCTTAAACAGGCAATTCACATTATGACAGATGCCGCTGGGTCTGTGACACGTGAAGATTCGCATCAACTGGGAATTACCCTGCTTGACAGTTATATTACCGTTGGCCATACATCTCTGCCTGAAACGTTTTTCACCCCCTCTGAACTGTATGCTGCCATGAGACATGGCAAAAAAGTATCCACATCCCAGGCATCGGTTTTCGAACGGCATCAATATTACGAAAGCGTGCTTCATCAGTATGGAACCGCACTGTATCTGTGTGTTGGATCGGTTTACACAGGCAATTACGAAATCGCCATGAAGTGGAAAGCGGATAATGATCCGGATAACCATCTGGTGGTGATTGATACAGGAACTGCATCCGGACGTCTTGGCGCAATTGTGATTGCTGCTGCCAAATATTCAGCCGCAACCAATGACCCGGAGGCTGTTATCGCTTTCGCGAACAGAGCCGTTGTAAAATGCGAAGAGTACGTGTTTTTAGATAAACTCAAATATCTGGCTGCAGGCGGAAGGCTTTCCAAAACCAGCGCCTTTTTTGGTGACATCCTGAAAAAGAAACCTGTGATTTCCCCCCTGCCTGACGGTGCGGCAAAAGCGGGTATTTTACAAACCCGTGACGAACAGATCGCATTTGCGGTGGAAAAACTCAACCGATCTCTGCCCGGAGATTCATCGCCGTTTATTATGCTGGAATATTCGGATAATCAGGATTGGGTAAACGATGTTGTACTTAAGAAAATTAAACACCATTATCCGGCAGCCGAAATCATGCTTCAGCCCCTGTCTCTGACATCCGGTGCCCATATGGGCCCAGGCACGTGGGCTGTCGCATTTTTGCCGGAAACGGTTTAGCCCAGCAATGGAAAATGACCATAACCCCATCAAAAGCCCGCAGGAAAACAAAAGGTAAATTTTCCTTTGTTATCCCAGTATTTAATCATCAGGAAAAAGTAAAGGATGTAATTACCGCATGCTTAAAACTTGGTTTTCCGGTTTTTGTTGTTGATGACGGATCCACAGATGCAACTGCTGAAAGAATAAAACATATCAAAGGAATCCATCTGATCCGCCATAATAAAAATAGAGGCAAAGGCGCTGCTATTATTACCGGATTTTTAGAAGCAGTAAAGATCTCGGACTGGGCCATTACCGTTGATGCAGACGGCCAGCACAATCCTTCGGATGCCATGCACCTGATCTCTGCCATTCCGGATAATCAGCGGACCATTGTAGTGGGTTTTCGAATCGGCATGTCAGGAAATCATGTTCACTGGACCAGCAGTTTTGGAAGAAAATTTTCCAATTTCTGGGTGTTTATGGCGGGCGGCAGGAAATTGTCCGACACACAGAGCGGATTTCGAATCTATCCGCTTCCAGAAGCGATCGAGCTGAACACCAAAGCAGAACGATTTCAGTTCGAGGTAGAAATACTGGTAAAAGCCGCATGGAAAGGGGTTCCGGTCATTGAAGCGCCTGTGAGTGTTTCATATACACCCGGGAGTGGAAGAGTATCTCATTTCAGGCCATGTGTTGATTTTTTCCGAAACTCCCGAACATTTTGCAGGCTGATTGTTCAGCGCATATTTATCCCTTTATCTGTACGAAAACGGCTTTAACCCTTTGTAACCATACCATCATCTATTGCAGTGAAAATTGTACATCATATAAATATTAAAGCTCTGTTTCTAACGATCATCCTATTGGCCTGCCTGGGAATTATCGGTTTTTTGAACCTGGAAATGGATGCAGACATTGTTGGGGCATTGCCTCACGATGATCCGGTGCTGTCAGATGCTGCCTATGTTCTTCAGCATCACCCCATGCAGGACCTGGTTGTCATCGATGTAAGCCATCAGAAAACGGATATGAACGTTCTTGTCGAAGCTGGAAACATACTGCAAAAAGAACTCAGCAGCAGCCCTCTATTTAAAAATGTCGGTATGGAAGCATTTGAAGCACTTATTCCAGAGATCATGATGCATGTTTCCTCACATCTGCCTGTCTTGTTTTCTGAAAAAGAACTCACGGAAATAATCGAACCCCTTCTGTCTCCAGAAAACGTCCGAAATAAACTTCAGGAAACCTACATGGGGCTTCAGGACTTTAACAGCATCGGGTTATCCGAAATGCTTTCCCATGACCCGCTTGGACTCAGCGATTTTATCCTGGCAAAGCTGCTATATCTTTCTCCTTCCAAAGAAGCCGATTTTTACAAGGCACATCTCATTTCCAAGGATGGCCGTCATCTTTTACTGGTGGCTGAACCTGCACCATCCGGTACAGACACCGATTTCGCAAGACACGCCACAGCGCTGATAACCGAACTTTCGGGCAAATTAAACCGCACATATCATGACAAAGGATATGTATTTACTATAGAGCATATTGGATCATATAGATATGCTCTGGATAATGAAACCATCGCCAAAAAAGATACAAAACGAGCGATCGTATTCGCAACACTGGGAATTGCTCTGTTGCTTTTTTTTGTTTTCCCAAGGCCTCTGATAGGACTGTTCTCCTTTTTACCGGCTATTGCCGGAACTATCATGTCCTTATTTATTTATTCATTGTTTCATGAAAAGATATCGATCCTTGCCCTGGGTTTTGGAGGGGCCATCATTTCCATTACAGTTGATCTTGGAATTACCTATCTGCTGTTTCTCGACCGCGAATATGAAACAGACGGCAAAGAGACTGCCCATGAAGTATGGTCTGTGGAACTTCTGGCAACGCTGACCACCGTGTTTGCATTTCTCGCTCTGTTGCTCAGCGGCTTTCCTGTTCTCGCCCAGGTGGGTCAGTTCGCAGCATTTGGCATACTTTTTTCATTTATTTTTGTTCACACCATCTTTCCCCGTATCTTCCCGAGCATGCCGCCCGGTAAGAGCAAAAAAACGTTTGCTGTTCAAAACGCATTAAATAAACTTGCCCTGTCCTCTTCTAAACTTAAATTGTTCGTTGCGGCTGCTTTCTTCTGTGTGATGCTTGTATTCGCAAAACCCGTGTTTCATGTGGATCTTTCCTCTTTGAACACCATACGTTCTGAAACAGCAGAATCTGAAAAACATATACAGCAAACATGGGGAAATGTTGCTGACCGGCTGTTTTTGCTTTCAGAAGCAAACAGCATTAGCGACCTTCAGCG
This sequence comes from Desulfobacteraceae bacterium, assembly GCA_011391835.1. Classification (GTDB taxonomy): domain Bacteria; phylum Desulfobacterota; class Desulfobacteria; order Desulfobacterales; family JAABPS01; genus JAABPS01. Next base: position 1,519 of record JAABPS010000202.1, on the reverse strand, counting down.
TACAGCAGATACCATCGCGGCAAATCTGGAAAAGGATATTTCTTCCGAAAACATTGCCCCATCATTTGTTTCATCCATGATATTTCCAGGTGAAGAAAGGGCTCGCCGGAATTTTATCGCATGGAATACGTTCTGGACCCGGAACAAAAAATCGGCTCTCACATCCCTGATTCAAGACACCTCCCGTGAACTGGGTTTCTCAGCATCAGCGTTTACTCCATTTTTCAGTCAAATAGACGCACAGAGTTTTAGCCCCACCCCGATACCTGAAAGAGTTTACAAATTTCTTGGTATCGAAAAGAAACTATCCTCAACAAATGGAAGCCCGCTGTATCAGCAATTTTTCACATTAACGCCAGGGAAAAACTACATTTCCCAAAACTTCTTAAATACCTATCAAGGTGCAGGTAAAGTGAAGGTATTTGATCCCAATGACTTTACCCAAAAAATGGGTGAAAAGCTGACCGTAACATTTATTCGAATGCTTCTGATCATTTCAATTAGTATCACCCTGTTTCTTATATTCTTTTTCGCTGATTTAAAAATCACCCTCATTGCGTTGCTGCCGGTGATATTTGCGTTTATCTGCACGCTCGGCACATTGAAGATTCTGTCCCGTCCCATTGATATCCCAGGTCTCATGCTCTCGATTGTGGCGCTGGGCATGGGCATTGATTACTCACTCTATTTTGTCCGAACCCATCAACGATATTTACATGAAAATCATCATTCATTTGGTATTATCCGGACAGCCGTTTTCCTTGCTGCCATGTCAACCCTAATAGGATTCGGCTCCATGTGTTTTGCCGATCACTCACTTCTACGAAGCGCAGGTCTGACGTCTTTTTTTGGCATCCTCTACTCCTTGATAGGCGCCTTTTTTATTTTACCCTTCATGCTTCATCGGCTGTTTCAATCTGATAAAAAACACGCGGAAGCATCTGCACGTCCGTCCGAACCTTCTAACCGAACTATTCTTAAATATTACAGACACATGGAAGGATTTCCGAGGATCTACGCATGGGCAAAATTAAAATGTGACCCCATGTATTCAGAGCTCAAGGAGCTTCTATTGTCACCAAAACAATTTATCGATATTGGCTGCGGCGTTGGCGTTACCTCAGTGTGGATTCTCAATCATTTTCCTGACTCTGCTGTTTTTGGCATTGAACATGATCCCGAACGAGCGCGCATCGCGTCCAACGCATTTAAAAACCGTGGCATCGTTGTAAAGGGACGCGCCCCTGATCTGCCCAAACTTCCAGAAAATGCGGATACAATTCTGATGATTGATATCGCCCATTATCTGAGCGATTCTGACCTTCAAATCACATTAAAAAGACTTTATGCTGAAATAAAAAATGATGGCAATCTTCTAATGCGGGTGACGATTCCTTCAGGCAAGCGGTTTCCATTCTTGCGATGGATTGAGTTGATCCGGTTCAATGTATTGAAGATAAATTATCAGTATCGAACCCTGAATGAAATTTTAACTATCCTGTCACAGTCAGGCTTTGAC
>JAABPS010000201.1 GCA_011391835.1 Desulfobacteraceae bacterium | reverse complement strand
ATTAGTTCGCCGATTTACGATATTATTTTTACTTTATACCTTAACCTCTCGAATTTTCGGCCTCTTGTTTCATTTTGTTACATATATCACCGGGATATTGCATGGGCAAGGAAAAATTAGCCACAATAAATTATGTTTAAATATCGGAGAGTTGTCCGCAATTTGGAACAGTAGCTGAAAATACGAAAAAGAAAATTCAACTTGACTTTTAATATATACTTTCTATATATATATTGTATATAATAAAATCCATCTTTTCCAGGGAGACAAAATTGATCAAATACGCCATTCTCGGCTTACTTCACTACAAAGATATGCACGGTTATCGAATTAAAGAACATATAGAACAGAATTTCGGTCATATGTGGTCAATCAACTACGGACAGATATATCCAAATCTCAAGAAATTATATGAGGATGGATTAATCAGCATGACTGAAATGAATCAAAACGGCGAAAAAGGACCGACGCGAAAGCTTTACTCAATTACCGGTAAAGGGAAAAAAGAATTTTCCAGGTGGCTGGAGGAGTCACCCGAAAAACCCATGCTGCTTCGGGATCCTTTCCTGATGAGATTTGTCTTTTATGGTTTCGGGGATAACAACCGCTTTGACGAAATTATCGATAACCAGGTTAAACGTTATGAAAATGATCTCAAACGGCGAATAAAAAATCTGAAGAAATGGAATAAAAACAGTATTTATGTCCGGCTAATCGCCGAACTCGGTATCAACCTCAATGAAATGTTCATAACATGGCTGAAACATTCCAAAGAGGAAATATTAAAGGATATATCGGATAATACAGGTACAGAGATGAAAACCGGAAAGCGGAGGATTACCTGATGAATTTTTCGGGAATTTCACTTGTAACCGGCGCCGCCGGTTTTATGGGGAGTCATGTGGTTGAAAGGTTGGCGGCGGATGGCATCAGGGTGCGTGCTACGGCACGCCCACGAAAAGACATTTCATTTTTCGAAAAATTAAAAGTGGAATATGTGCCTGCCGACATGACAAAGCCTGAAACACTCTCATGCCTTTTCGACGGTGATGTGGATCGTGTTTTTCATCTTGGCGCCATCTGCAACTTCTCGACTCCATACAAAGATCTGTACCCGACAAACGTATCGGGTGTCGATCATATTACCCGCCTTGCCCTGCAGAAAAAAGTCAAAGTGTTTGTACATGTCACGTCCACAAGCGTTTACGGTTATTATAAGGGAAGCCCGTTCACTGAGGAAAGCAAACGGGAGCCGATGGATAACTACGGCAGGAGTAAAAGAGACGGGGAGAACATTGTTTTTAAAAGATGTGAAGAAGGGCTTCCTGCTGTTATAGTTAGACCCTGCACGGTTTATGGACCACGATGTAATGACGGCGCGGGAAAAGTCTTCTCGAGACCTTCAGCAATTTCTGCGATTCCCGGAAACGGCGGACAGCGATTATCAAATATTCGAGCTGAAGATGTCGCAGGAGCGATTCTCTTTTTGTCAACTATAGATGAAGCTGTGGGACAGATTTACAATTTATCTGATAATTCAAACCCGACTATCAAAGAGGCGTTAACCCTTGCGGCCGTGACTTTTCGTACCTCGGTCCCAAAACTGAATTTGCCCTTGAGTATTGTCAGGCTTGTTGCACGTCTGGACGGATTGATTTCCGGTTTTAAAGGAAGAATTCCTGATCTTGAATACGACGCGGCAAAATATCTTGATAATGACTATATTGTTGACAACACACGGCTGAAAAAGAGCGGATATAATTTCAGATATCCTGATTTTACTGAATCGATGAAACAGATGGGAGAATGGTACCGGAGTAAGTCTCATGGTTAAGAGAGTAACCATAATTCAGGATAATCTAAAAATTTGTTGGTGAATGTATAAAGGATTCAAGGGGTCAAGGGTTCAAGGATTCCAGTGAACAGATCAAAGGCAGATAGATTGAAGACTATTAGCTAACAACCTTCAGTCTATCCGCCTCACCAGAACAATAGAACCCTCGAACCCTGGACCACATTCTCACAACTAATTTTGGGAAGATACTAATTTATTAATATAGCAATAATACCAAGGAGTTATTATGAGCAAGACAATAGTAATTACCGGTTTGGCCCAGGGGATGGGCAGAGAAGTCGTGAAAATGCTGGCAAAAAACGGTGATAAAATAGCTGGTTTTGATGTCGATTCGGAAAGCATTACATCTCTTAAAAAGGAATTTGACGATATCGGCGCAGAGTATTATCTTGAGGTATTGGATATCACTGACCGGCAGGGGATTCTCAGGTTCAGGGATCAGGTTCTCAAAAAATTCGGCCGGGTAGATACAGTGGTTTCGAATGTGGGGATCGGTTTTTTCGGACCTTTTGAAGAAATCGACCTTGAAAAAGCGTTAAAATGCCTGGAAATAAATGTGATCGGGGCAGCATCAATTTTCCAGGCATTTATTCCATCCATGAGAAGCGCCGGAACCGGAAAACTGATTGCCATGTCGTCGCTTGTGGGGCAGGTGCCTTTTCCATTTGAATCGATTTACAGCGCGTCAAAATTCGCGATCAGCGGAATGGTGGAATCTTTTCAGTACGAACTGGAGCCTTTCGGCATTCAGGTTGCTATAATTGAGCCTGCCCAGGTATCTACAACCTTTGCCGCTAAAATTCATAAGATTCCCCCGGAAGGATCACCATACAGGGAACGTGCCAGGCGATTTATCGAACGGGACAACGAACTCATAAAAAAAGCGACAACCCCTGTTCAGGCTGCGGAAAAAATCATAAAAGTGATTCGCTCGTCCCATCCGAAGCTTCACAATCAGGTAGATTTCATGAGCAGCTTTTTTCTCTTTTTAAACAAGGTATTGCCCAAGTTCATGAGAGATATGATACTGCTGAATCATATGGATATAAAAGTATGACGTTTTCGTAAAAAGTTATTCTACTTAAGTTTCGAAACCGGATTAACTCCTATGGGAGGATGTTATGGAACAAGCACTTGCAAAGCCTGAAAAGATTGCCGCAACCCGCGTCGGAAGACTCAGGGGAAAAATTATTAATGCTCCCCAGGAAGTCTGTGTGGAGCGTGCCCGGTACCTGACACAATCGATGATAAAACACTGGGAGAAAGATCCATTGACGCGCATGAGCCTGGGGATGGAACACATCCTTGACAATATCAGCGTCAACATCCGGGAAGATGAACTGATTGTCGGATGCCGGACCGGCAAGCTCAAGGGAGCGCCCCTGTTCCCGGAGAATAAAATCAGGTGGATAGGCATAGATGTCGATAATTTTGATAAGCGCGAAGTCCAGCGGGCTCTTATCACGGAAAACGAGAAAAAAGAGCTTGTAGAAGATATCATTCCCTTTTGGGAAGGAAAAACAGTTGAAAACCGATTCGAAGAGATGATGCCGGAAGATGTCGCGGAGAATATAGATAAGTACATATTCACAATCATGCTCGAGATATCGTATGGAATCGGCCACTTTACAATGAACCATCCGAAAGTGTTATCGCTGGGTCTGGCCGGCATTATTCAGGAATCCCAAAATGAATTTGACCGGCTTTCACCGAATGATAATAACGGGGAAAAGGGCCGGTTCTATGAAGCTGTCATTCGGTCACTTCACGCGGCGATACGTTTTGCCAACAGGTACGCGGATCTATCCGACCGGATGGCCGCTAAAGAGAGTAATACAGAACGAAGACTGGAACTGGAAAAAATCGCCGCAGTCTGCCGTAAGATTCCTGAAAATCCAGCATCCACATTTCATGAGGCGGTGCAAAGTCTTTATTTTATCCACCTGATCGCCCAGATAGAATCAGGCGGAAACTCCATATCTTTAGGGCGCATCGACCAGATATTATATCCATATTATAAAAAGGATCTGGATTCCGGGAAGATAACGCCAAACGGGGCACGCGAGCTGATTTCTTTATTATTTTTAAAAACAAATGAAATCTGGAATGTTCTTGAAGAAGCATATATTCCGGGAGGAGAGGGTACAGAAGGTAAAACGACCCAGAATGTTGTTGCGGGAGGCATTGATGAGACGGGAGCCGATGCTACTAATGAACTGAGTTATATCGTGCTTGATGCATACGCGGATATCCGGACGGTACAACCCAATTTCGGCGTGCGGTTAAGCAAAGTTTCTCCGGAGTTCTTTTTCATGAGAGCCGTTGAATATGCCAAAGATGGTGTTCTGCTCCATTTTCACAATGATGATGCCATTGTTCCGTCACTTATTGAAGCAGGTCATACCGAAGCCGATGCCAGGAATTACGGAGTCGTCGGATGTCTCGAGCCGAATGCACAGGGAAAAACTTTCGGATCCACTTTCGCGGTTCAGTTCAACGGGATCAAGTGTCTCGAGTTTGCTCTTGGCAACGGCATTGATAACATTTTCGGACAGCAAAACGGAATACAAACCGGAGATTCGAAAAAATTCAAATCTTTTGAAGATCTCTGGGATGCTTATGACAGACAGTTTTCCCATTTCACAGGCCTGATGGCAAAAGGCATGGCCTGCCTTGATCAGGCGATTGCCGAAAATGTTCCGTCGCCGTTTGCTTCCGCCATGATAGAAGGTCCGATCAGTAAAGGATGTGATGTTACAAAAGGCGGGGCGGTTTATAACTCGACCGGAGTGCAGCTTATGGGATTTTCCAATATTGCGGACAGCCTGTATGCGGTTAAAAAGGTTATTTTTGAAGATAATAAATACTCTATTGAAGATCTGACGGAATGGCTGAGAGATGATTGGAGCGACCAGGAAGCCGCCAGAAATTATTTTATCAACAAGGTTGCCAAGTACGGAAACGATCAGGATGATGTTGATGAAATGGCAGTCCGGGTGATGAATCATTTCTGTGATACATTGAAACAGTATCGTAATTTCCGGGGAGGCGCATTCTGGCCGGGTATTTTTTCAGTAGGATTTCATATCTCGATGGGTGCCTTCACAGGAGCATCTTCTGATGGCAGATACTCGGGAGATACGCTAGGAAACGGTGTGACACCCAGTAACGGAGTTGCCTTAAACGGGCCCACCGCAATTATGAATTCCATCACGAAGCTTCCGCTGAAAAGGGTGTATAACGGATTAAATCTCAACATGAGGCTGCCGGGCAACCGTATTAAAAGCAGCAAACTGATGCGTCTGATTCAGATGTATTTTCAAAAGGGCGGATTCCAGGTGCAGTTTAATATGGTCGACTCAAAAACCTTAAGAAATGCCCAGCTTCATCCCGACCAATACAGGGACCTGATTGTTAGAATCAGCGGTTATTCGGGTATCTTTGTCAATTTAAGCGACATTGCCCAGGAAGAAATAATCCGCCGGATGGAGTACGAGTTAAACTAAAAAAGAAGGATTTATGGGGTCAAGGGTTCAGGGGGCCAAGTGAATAGATTAAAGGCAGATAGACCGAAGACTATTATATAACAGCCATATATCTATCCGCTCGAAAATAAAAAGATTCGCTGATGAAGGGAGCTTGTCAAATGAGCAAGGTAATGAGC
>JAABPS010000200.1 GCA_011391835.1 Desulfobacteraceae bacterium | reverse complement strand
TATCATCAACCCTTCGAATCGACGGAATGCCTAATATGGACTTCACCGTCTGGGTTACAGGATAGAGTTTCCCCCGATAGCCTCCTTTTTTGATATTATACAGAATGTCGTAGCCGGGTTTCCCTGGTGTGCTGGAGGCCCCGATAATAACGATGGATTTTGGAAAGAAAATCGAATCAAAACGATGCATCAAATAATTCCTTCTAACAAGTATCTGCTTCAAATTTCGGGTTAGTTCAGGCTCTGAACGACTCTACAATTTTTAATCCTCCTTTTTTTCTTCTACTCTATTGCTTTTCCTTAAGGCGGATGGCTGCTTCATACACTTTACTTCTGCTGATTCCGTATTTTTCTGCGATATCCCTGACAATGCCCGCCATACCGCCTGCTTCGACTTCCAATCTCTCTTCCAATTCACTTCGGATAAGATCAATCGAGGCTTCATCTTCTTCCTGTCCCATTACCAGAAGGGTTATTTCGCCTCGAATCGATAGTTTTTCCTTCAAGCATTCAATCACTTCTGTTATTCGGCCTCGGATGAATTCTTCATGAACCTTTGTCATTTCACGGGCCAGAACACAGTCCCTGTCCCCCATGCTTTCAAGAATTTCTCCCATAAGATTCAGAATCCGTTTTGGAGATTCATAAAATACTATGGTTCGGGTATCGTTGGCAAGTCTCTTTAACTGTTTCAGGCGTTTCCCCTTTTTCCGTGCTGGAAACCCGGCAAAAATAAAACTATCCGTGGGAAGCCCCGATGCACTCAGCGCTGTAATCGCCGCTGATACACCCGGAATGGGGATCACCTGTATTTCATTTTTAATCGCCGCTTTTATCAGACGATACCCAGGATCGGAAACCGACGGCGTCCCGGCATTGGATATAAGAGCAATTGTTTCTCCCTTTTTTAACCTGTCAATCAATATCGGCGTCCGCATGTCTTCATTATGATCATGGTATGAAATGAGATCGCCGCTGATACCATGAGCGGATAAAAACCTGCCGGTATATCGCGTATCTTCTGCTGCGATCAGATCCGCTTTTTTAAGCACATCAAGCGCTCGCAGTGTAATATCATCTTTGTTGCCGATAGGAGTAGCAACAACATACAGGCTGCCGCATGCTCCGCTCTTTTTCATATCATTCATACGCAAGTTCAAAAGCATTTTTAACGATCTCAACAACGGGTGTATCCTGACTTGAATCGATCGACACAACATCAAATCTGGCCCCGGCATTGCTTTGCGCCATTGCCTTAAGATACTGCAGCGCTGCCATTGAGATCTTTCTCTGTTTTTTATAGGTAACTGCCCATTTCGGATTTCCAAAGCGATCCGACCGCCGGGCCTTCACCTCTACAAATACAATCACATCCTTATCCCTTGCGATGATATCGATTTCACCCATTTTGGTGCGATAGTTCTGTTCAAGAATCTTATACCCTTTCTTTTTAAGATGTTTCACTGCGATGGATTCACTTTTTTTCCCAAATATCTGCTTGCTGTTCAACATAGGATTCTTGTCTTCTCTCTCAGGTAAATAGAAAACTTATAGATGCTCTTTTACTCCTTTAAAACTGCGCCTGTGTATCGGACAACATCCATATTTTTTTATTGCTTCTTTGTGAGCAAACGTCGGATATCCCTTATGCTGAGCAAATCCATATTCGGGGTAATCAAGGTCGTATCGTTCCATAAGCCGATCTCGCGTCTCTTTTGCGATAATAGACGCCGAGGCAATGGATATGCTCAGCGAATCCCCCTGAATGATTGATTCCTGATCTGTTCCCGATTCAATCGAAAACTTTCCATCAATGAGCAAATAGTCCGGCGCTGGAAAAAGATTTTCAGCGGCCATCTTCATTGAGGAGAGAGATGCCCGCAAAATATTCATTCGATCAATTTCAGCTGGATCAATGATCCCGATACCGATACTGGAAGCATAATCAAAAATCTTTTCGTAAAGATACTTTCGTTTCTTAGGTGTTAACTTTTTTGAATCGTTTATATCCGAAACTGGAAAAACGGTGGGCAAAACAACTGCGGCGGAAACAACCGGCCCCGCAAGTGGGCCGCGACCGGCTTCATCGATGCCGGCAATTATGGCAAAGCCCTTTTGATAGGCTTCCTTCTCAAATTTCCAAAGGTCAGCTTTGATACGATTACATTAATCCACGAAGTTATGATTTTCTATTAGAACTCTTAATATCTAACTATTCGAAGGCGTTATACGTTTCCTGCCACAGCCTTTGAAATAATCTGATGTTATTGACGCCCAATCAAAGCTTCACGTTTTAACGAGATCAAGCGAAAATAAATAAGGCTGTTGAGGATGAACATGTTCACCTCGCTTGTGAAAATGACATATTCCTACTTACAACGTAATTATCAAAAGAGAAATTTATCGGCTCTCTTTTATTCTGGCCGCTTTACCCTTTAAGTTTCGCAGATAATAAATTTTTGAATGCCTGACACGCCCTTTGGTTATAACCTCGATTTTATCGATAATGGGTGAGTGGAGCGGGAAAATACGTTCAACACCAATTCCATATGAAATTTTTCTTACTGTAAACGTAGCATTCGTAGTGCCCTTGCGCTTGCTGATGACAATACCTTCAAAAACCTGAATGCGCTCTTTTTCACCTTCCTTTATCTTTACATGAACCTTCACCTTGTCCCCTGCGGCAAAATCTGGAAGGTCAAGCCGCATCATTTCTTTTTCAAGCTGATTTACTGTTAACATAATGTTATCTCCCAACCCGGTCTATCCGGAAAATTTATTTGAATCCTTTTTTTATTATATGTCTATCGTACATTTCCCATTCCTATCAGTCTGTCCAGAATAATAGCAACCGCGGACCTTACTGAAAGATGATTATAGTCTGTTCCCCCCACAATGGGTTCAAGCAGATAATCTGCCGTATCAGAAACTTCCTCTGCCAGACCCCATGCCGTGCCAAAAATTAAAAGATAGGCGCCTTCTCCTTTTAGCATATTGCGAAATTTTTTAAAACGAATACCGCGTGAACTCTGTTTTGCGCTTGTTACAACGGTCATGGGATACCCAAACCCCTGACCCGCGATATCATCTTTCACCTCATCCAGAGTATCTTTTACTCTGATCATCGTCAGGGCTTCACATCTCGTTGGGTTGTACTGTGCTCCCGCGCCTGTTGCCCAGTGGGTAACGATCTTTTCAACAAGCTTTTTTTGATCTGACAGGGGTGTCACCACGTAAAACGATTTGGCCCCGTATGTCTTTGCAGTTCGAGCAATATCATGCAAATCAAGGTTTGTAACAGCAGACGCTATGGTGTCCCCATGTTTATTCATCACCGGATAATGCGTCAAAACGACATGCAGATTGGGCGTAAATAATTTTTTCAATATTGCGGCACCATTTTTTCAAAATTTCAATCTCCCTTTCCGTCAATGGCCTTTTTTTCAGCAAATCCTGCCTTTTCAGGAATGTACGTATGAGAGATTCTTCAAACCGCCACTCTTCAATCTGCTGGTGATGACCGGACAATAAAACGTCTGGTACTTTCTCCCCTTCAAACGACCTCGGCCTTGTGTATTGAGCATGCGCCAACAGGTTGTCTGAAAAAGAGTCTCTCGCCGCCGAATCAGCATTCCCAAGAGCGCCGGGTACCAGACGAACAACAGCATCCATGATAATCATGGATGCCAGCTCACCCCCCGTTAATACATAATCGCCAATGGAAATTTCATCATCAATAAAATCATGGCAAATGCGTTCATCTACCCCTTCATATCTGCCACAAACAAAAATAAGCCCCTCTTCGGATGCAAAGTCTTCTGCTGTTTTTTGTGTAAACCTGCGTCCCTGAGGTGTTAAAAGGATCGTCCGCGAAGAAGGTGATTCTTTCTTTACTGCTCGAATCGCATGCGCCAGGGGTTCAGGCATAACCACCATCCCCGAACCGCCGCCGTAGGGTCTGTCATCGGTTATCCGATGCTTTCCTTTCGCAAAATCTCTTATATTGGTGGTTGAAACGGAAACTAAGTTTCGATCTATCGCTCGTTTGATAATGCCATGCTCCCGGAAAGGAGCAAACATTTCGGGAAAGATAGTCAACACATTAAAAATCATCAAAACAACCACATGGCCCCGGCAACCTCATAAGCCTTCAGGCAAATCCACGATCATTCTCTTTTTTTTAATATCAATCGTTAAAACAACCGGCTCAATGGCCGGAATTAATATTTCCTCATCATTAAGTTTATCCGGATCGTTGACAACATATACGTCATTACTCCCTGTTGGAATGACGGACGTCACATTACCGACAAATATATTATCCTTTGTAAAAACAGAAAGCCCAATAATTTCAAACCAATAATAGGTTCCTTCGTTCAAGTCCGGCAGGCTTTCTTTTTTCATAAAAAGGTCAGAACCCACAAAACTTTGAGCGCTGCTAACTGTAGAAACTCCCTTCAGGGATAATAGCATCCCCTTTTTATGCGCCCTTGCGCTTTCAACAATATAGGTTTTTTCCTGCCCTGCTGCAGTCCTAACAAGGAGAGAATCCCCTGGGCCAAAAACCTGTAAGGTTTCTATATACACGGAGGCTTTCAGATCCCCTTTAAGTCCATGGACCCCTACAATCTTTCCAATAAGAAGACATTTTTCTTCATCCATGAAATTATTCTATAATCTCAAGGACTGTCCGCTTCTTGATTTTTGCGGATGAGGCACTTAATATTGTCCGCATCGCCCGGGCTGTTCTACCTTGCTTTCCAATAACCTTTCCCAAATCCTCTTTGGCAACTTTGAGTTCTAAAACCGAGGTCTGGTTACCCTCTACCTCTTCTACCGATACTTGATCCGGATAATCAACCAGCGCCTTAGCAATGTAAGTAATCAAATCTTTCATAGCTCATCTCCTTTATTGGCGATTGAGGATAACGGGTAGAAATACGAACTATGCTAGCATACCAAAAATACCTTCTTTTTTCAAAATATTTCTTACGGTATCTGTAAGCCTCGCCCCCTTATCTATCCAGTATTTAACACGATCCGTCTTCAATGAAACCGCAACTGGATCTTCCAATGGGGCATAGGTTCCCACAGCTTCAATAAATCTGCCATCTCTGGGGGATTCGCGGTCTGCAACCACAATCCTGTAAAATGGCTTTTTTTTTGCACCATGACGGGCCAATCTGATTTTTACTGCCATGCTATCTCTCCATTTCTCCTTTAAATTGGCAGCATGCCTTTTGGCAAACCCCGCATGCCGCCTTTGTTAATTTTCTTCATCATTTTAACGGCCTGAGTATAATTTTTTATCAGCCGGTTTATATCCTGAACGTGTGTCCCGCTTCCTTTGGCAATTCTTTTCCGACGGCTTCCATTTAATATGGAATGCTTCCGTCGTTCCTCCGGGGTCATTGAATTTATAAATGACTAAGAACAGAGCTTTGAGGAACACCAGAATCCAAATATGTGACGGATGAAGACGATTGACCAATGCGGAAAACCTGAGAACGATTAGACAGATAAGATGACA
>JAABPS010000199.1 GCA_011391835.1 Desulfobacteraceae bacterium | reverse complement strand
AAGCGATATCCCTGTTCGGATAAACAAATGGGAGTTCGATGATGCCGATCTCAGGAACAAAATTGGAGAATACCCCGGCTGTAACAGCGACCATCTGGATAGTTCCTCCCTGTAACTGCTCGATCATAGACATCTCGCCGCCGAGTTGGCCAAGGGGAAAGACCTGCACCTCGATCGCCCCATTTGATTTATCAGCCACGTATTTAGCGAAGGCAAGGGCAGCTTGGTGTTGCGGGTGAATGGTTGGACCCACATGGCCGTATTTTACAATAACCTTCGCTTCAGCGGAAAAGACAAATAATGCTAAGAGCGCTGCAGTAGTTACAATGGCCGAAAATAATTTTCTGTTCATGACATGCCTCCTGACTATTGTCTATTTTGGAATATATCCACTCGGTATAATCAGATATTTACTGGTTTATATCGGTGTTATACTTTACTGACGCCCTCTTTAACCTGCTGCCAATCCGACTTTACCAGCTCAAGAATTTTCTTTGCTCTCTCAAAATACAACTGAATACCTTCCCAGTTGGGCTCTCCAATAATTTTTTGCATCAACATGCCATCCTCATCAAACCAGCGGGGCAACATCCCGCCCAGGAAATAACCATGTTGCCGAAGAATATCCGCCGCCCGGCCAACCCATGGACAAGAAAGATTAAGCCAGACCTGAATAACAGTCATTCCTTTATCCAGTACTTCTTTTTCATGCTCAATGAAGGCTGTATCGAAATCACCCCCTGCCTCTATAACGCTAATCCGGGCCACACCGGCAAAGTCGAATATCTGGATTTTAATCACAGTTTTTTTAAGAGCAGGCAGGTTTTTATCGGAAGGAATAATATCGCGTGAATCATCCAGGCCGCTGTACAGGAAGCGCATGGTTTCTTCGTAGACTACCGGCAAATAGACAGTGTGGGGCTTTGGCTTAAGCGTAACAAAGGCAAGCAGGGTGGTCACCCGGCCTGAGGCGCTTTTTTCCTTATGATAAGCCTCAGCAGGCATGAGGTCTATTTCTATGGCGTGGGTTATCCATCCCTGACTGGCTGTTGCTCTTTGAGCGAAAGGATGATTACACACAGGCTCTCCATAAATAAGCTCGATACCGTATTTTTTTGCCACGACGTTCTGTCCGTGTGCTCCCAGTTGCGTGAATATTCCGGCTGTGCCACGATAGCTTGGTAAAACCAGACCGGCGCCGCCTTCATATATACCGTTATATGGCGCGCTGTTGAACAGGGCGGTGTGGCCGATGATATCGCCTTTGGAAGTCCGGGCTACACTGGAAATAGTCCGGCCGGTTGCGTTTTCTTCAATGAGAATCTCCGGCTGAAGAAATTTTTGAATTGGATAGCCTTCGCCGTAGACGGTCCGGAAAAGACGAGCCACTCCTTCGGCGTCTTCAGGGCGGAAAAGGTCAACCTCGAAGATTTGTCCCGGCTCAATAAAATATTCATTCTGTTCCTGGTTAATAATTTTTTCTTTCATAATCCGGATGATCTCCTTATTGATTTACCCCTTTCGGTCAAAAGAGGAGTAAGGGCCATTGAGCCGAAAGTAAGGATGGCGCAAAAGTAGTATATGGCTTTGAAGTCCAGGCGGGTTAAGATCAGGCCGCCGACTAGAGGTCCAAGGAAGAAGCCTCCCTGAAACATTTGTACGCCCAGGTTTGTGTTAAACCCTCTCAGATGGGGTGGTGAAACATCGAACAACAGCGCGTTGAGCACGGGCATAACCACACCCCAACCCAAGCCCAGAAAAATACCCAGACTGTAAAACATGAAGGAACCGGAAAGATGGGCCAGGGCCAGGTACCCCATCCCGATTGCGGCCAATGAACCGGCAACCAGATAAAGCTTGTTAATCCTGTCAAACAGCGGGCCGGCAAAAAGGCGGACACCAATCTCACTTACTGTCGAAAGGGTAAAGAAAAGCCCGGGGTTGGTGATGCCTGTCTTTCTGGCGTACCCTTCAATGAAAAAAAAGACGGGTGTGTAACTGGAGTAAAGCAGAAGCATGAGCAAAAGCAGCATAGAAACCCGGCGGTCTTTCAGATTCTTAGTAAGGTCGCCAATACTGGGGCGTTGGATGGCCATATCCCGTCCTTTGCCTGCCGGTGTTTTAACTGCCAGGGAAATAGGGAAAATCATGACCATGAGCGCTGCTGAAAGGTTGAGAACGGTGGCAAAACCGCCCAACCTTGGCGTCGCCATGTCTAAAATGGGTGGGATAACGGCAAATGGTAATAGAGTTATCACCGTGATGAGGCCGAAAGCCTGGCCGCTTTTTGATGGAGGGATGAGGTCAACTAAACGGGCATTAAGTGCTACGCCCAGAATTACATAGGTAATTCCATGGACAGCCCGAACGAGGAACATACTCCAGAAATCAGTTGCCAGGTTATAACCCAGAAGCGAGACAATGACCCCGGCAACGCTTATGAGCATCCATTTTCTGGCATTGCCTGAGCTTAGGAAGGGGCTTATCAACGGACGAATAATCAAACCTGTTACGGAAAAAAGGGCGATGAGAAATCCGTACCATTCAGGGGCAATAGGAAGTGTTTGAAGATACAGGTAAAACTGGAAAAAAACAGCCATATTGCAAAAAGTCAGGAAGGCAACACCATTTAACGCCAAAAATTCCTTTGTAAATAATCTTTCGGTACCAGACAAATTGAATTACCTCTCAGAAAATAAATTTAATCAGCGACCAGCATCAGAATTATTATGAACGGAGCGAATCTGGCAGTGCTGCATGATTACCACAGGTTCGTTAATTCCTTGCCGTATAAATTGCAAATAATGATCGTTCAATAATTTTATGCATATGTGTATTTATCCGTTGATATCTCCGTTGCCTCAAGCAAACGCAAAAGCAAGTTTCCGGCAACCTGCCGGCGATATGAAGCGCCGGCCCGGACGTCGTCAATAGGACTTACCGCATCGCGGGCCAGTTGACCGGCTTTCTGCAGGGTTTCCAGGGAGAGAGGCTGTCCGGTGAGTGCTTCTTCAACGGTGGTCGAGGTAACGACCGTCGGTCCGACACTTCCCCAGGCCAGGCTGGCTTTTTCGATAGTGCCTGAGCTTGAAACCTTCAGAAGCGCGGCCAGGCTTACAATAGCTATTGCCAAAGAGTTTCTCTGCCCTACTTTTTCAAAATAATGTATGTTGTATTCAGAAGCTTTACTCAACCATATTCCAAAGACTATTTCACCGGCTTTAAGGCGCGTCTTTCCGGGTCCCAGAATAAATTCGCTCAATAACATGCGCCTTGAAGAATTCCTCGATCGGATTTCTACCTCCGCGCCCATAACATATAATGGCGGGAGGGTATCTGCGGCAGGGGAAGCGGTGCAGATATTTCCTCCGATGGTTCCCATGTTACGGATGGGCGGAGATCCGAGGACTTTCAGGGCCTTGACGAGAACAGGACAGCGGTAACGGATCAAGGAATCGTTCATCAATAAGGAGTGGGTAGTGCATGCTCCTATGAACAAATCCTCTTTTATTTCTTTGATCCCTTTAAGCACTTCGATTCGCTCCAGGCATACAAGAGAAGGCGGTTCGGATATGCTTTGCCGGAGCTTAACAAGCAAATCTGTGCCGCCCGCAAACAGGAGTGCTCCCGGCTCTTCTTCCATAATCTCCCACAATGAATTCATGGTGCGGGGCATGAAGACGCTGTTCATGTTGTTTTTCCTTTCTTTATATTGCAGGAGGCTTTTTGCACAGCATCCACGATCTTCTGATAACCGGTACATCGGCATAGATTGCCGCTTAATCCCTCCCGGATCTCTGATCGTGTGGGGTAAGGGTTGCGTTGAAGAAGGTCCGCCGCCGAAATAACCATTCCGGGAGTACAAAAACCGCATTGCACCGCGCCATGTTCCACAAAGGCTTCTTGAATAGGATGCAATCCGTCTTCCGGGACAATTCCTTCAATGGTGGTAATGCTTCGGTTATCAAGTTGCGCAGCCAGCATCAGACACGAGAGTCTACTTTGCCCGTCGACCAGAATAGCGCAGGCGCCACACTCTCCTGTACCGCAACTTTCCTTGGTTCCGGTGAGGTTCAAGTCCTCCCGCAGGATATCAAGCACCCGGCGGTCGGGTGGGGCATCAATCTGAATTTCTTTTCCGTTCAGCGTGAATGATATCTTCAAGATATGACCTCCTGGCGGCTCTTTTCCGCTAAAGCCTTTAATACCCGCTCTGCAGTCAGCGGCGAACGGAAGATCCTGATTCCACAGGCATCGGCCACCGCGTTGGCTACTGCCGGAAGAGGGCCGTTCATGGCAATCTCGCCGGCGCCTTTGAGGCCGAAAGGCCCGGTCTCTTCGCCTAATTCCACAGGAACGGAATCCATGTCCGGAACGTCTAAAGAACCGGGTATGATATAGGTGCTCAGGTTTGGCGTTTGGATTCTGCCATTTTTCACAATAAAGTCCTCGCAAAGAGCGTATCCAAAACCCTGGGCGATACCTCCCTGGATTTGCTGCTCAAAGCACTGTGGGTTGATTATCCTGCCGCAGTCGCTTATCGCGAGGTATCTTTTAGTCTCAACCTTTCCTGTAATTTTGTCCACTTCGACACAGGCAAGATGGACTCCGTAAGAAAAAATCAGGTGGGGAATCCCGTGAAGCCTCATGTTCTGATCTTTCGTGGGCATTTCCATGGCAACCGGAGCCCGGAAGCGGCAAACAGAAATCCTTTCGGATTCGTTAAGGAGGCAGGCCATCTCGGACAAAGTAATCTCTCTTCCGGTCGGCAGATGCATAATGCGTCCGGGAATCATAGTCATTTCTTCAGTTTTACATGCCATAAAAAGGTCTGAAGCACGTCCGAGGATGTGTTGCTTAAGTGATTGAGCCGCTCCGATGAGGGCGTTTCCAAAGGTGTAAGTGGTGCGACTGGCAGAGGCGGAACAGGAGGGAAGAGTTCTGGCTGTGTCAGGTAAAACAATTTCCATATGCTCAATGTCCTGGTTCAAAATGTCCCCGGCAATCTGGAGATAGGTGCCGGCATTGCCCTGGCCCATATCTACAACTCCGGAAAATACACGGAACCTGCCCTGGCGACTGAGTTCAATCTTAGCGTTGGCATAGTCCGGCACTACCGGTCCATAGCCCATGCCTTGCATAACACAGGCAATTCCAGCACCCCGGAGCTTGAATGAGCCGGCGGATGATTTCCATTTATCTCTCTTCTGCCAGAGAGGGTGTTCGGCAAGTGTCTTAAGACATTCCTGAAGGCCGGTTGAACTCGAAAGAGTTACCCCCAACGGGTTTTTATCGCCTCTCTTAACCGCGTTGCGCAGCCGGATTTCAATGGGAGACAATCCCAGCCGGGCGGCAAGCAGGTCCAACATCTGCTCCATGGCTGCGGTAACCTGAGGAACGCCAAAACCCCGAAATGCCCCTCCGACCGGGTTGTTGGTGTAAACGCTCTCACCACTGAGGCTGACATTGGGAATGCGGTAAGGCCCTCCGGCGTGTTCTAACCCCAGGGCCATGACCACTCCTCCCAGATTGTCGTAGGGCCCAGTGTCATAGCTAATACTGGCTTTAAGGGCGTGCAGTGTACC